>JAWJLM010000020.1 GCA_040191315.1 Bacillaceae bacterium S4-13-56
AACTTTTTTGTGTCCAAAATATTGACCTAGATCCAGTGGAGATGTAGGTCAAAATGATGGAATACTTGTACAAGTAAGTGAGAGAATAGCGGTTTACAGTGATGCACTTTACACAAGATGGAGTGATGGTGACTCTTCAACTTCATCATTAGACCCTTCAGGTAATAGATATAATCATGGATATTCATGGGAATTTCAAGATACAATAGGAACAAGATGCGGTGATCAGCCATTAGACTGTTATTGGGCATTTAATACCGATTTTGTAGCAGGAAATATCTACTTTAGTTTCACATATGGTGAGCCATCAAATACAATAGTTTCATTTGAAACAGAATATACTCACACATGGGATGAAACTTATATTAATTCCATTTCAGTAGGTGAAAACTCAGCTGGTTTTGGTTGGGAGAACCAAGGACATCAAATTAAGTCTGAGGACTATGCTAACTTACAATTCTAATATATAAATAAAATGGGGGAATTACAAATTCCCCCATTGATGCAGTAAAACTAATTATTATTTCATAATAACTATAAGAGGGAGGGTTTTATATGTTAATAAAACATTATGTTGTAATATCCTTGTTCATTGTTTTGTTCATTTTTGTTGCTTATAACAGCTTTGTAAATAAACCAGATTATTTATCTCAACTTAAGGATAAATATGGTGAAACTGAATTTAAAGATGAGTCCTTAATAGTTAAAAAAATTTCAGCCAATAGTGAAATCCTTTTTATTGATGACGTTAATAGTAACACATATATATATTTTTTGAACAAAGATGACCTTCAATTATTAGGAAATTTACAGAAACCGGAGATATTATCTTTCATTTATCATGAACGGTACAAAATTCTTTGGGGAGTTTATAATTCAAAAAAAATCGATGAAATTAAAATAGAACGAAAAAGTAAAATTAATTACATTGAGAAAAATAATGGTATTAAACTATTTTTCGTTAAAGATTATTTTGAGAATCCTGTTGATATAAAGGGTTATTCAAATACTGAAGGATTAGTCTATCAATCAGCACCATAAAATAAGTATTTTTAACATATTCCACTTCTTTTGAACTACTACCATGTATTGATAGTTTTTGAGATTTTGGTTATCGCTTTTTTACCCAATTCTAGATTTAATTCCTTCTATACGTAAACTCCAATTCCTTGATGTTTTCATTATCAAGGAGTTTGAAATTAAACTGGAAAGACTTATAATATATGTAAATAATCATATATTAAGAAAGTCGAAGTGGGGCTTGCTTCGACTTTCTGATAGTATATCCGCAGCTAAACGGTTGCTGTGGGACATATCGAAAATAATCCACCGCTAGTCCAGAACTGACAAAGGCGGGTGGATTATTTTTTGCCTAATTTATCAGTCGAAGAATGGATTTAAAACCCTTCTTCTAATAATTTTATCAAGGTTGAAGGAGTTCTTATAATGCCTTATTTATTACAACCAAATTATTTTCTGTATCTTGTAATTCACCCTTGTCGATAATATAAACTCCGTTTAAGCTTTCGCATAATTGTTTATATTCATTTTCAGTATCTATTAACACAACTGTCTTTCCTTTTAGGCAAATTCTGATAATACAAACTGTTTTACTTCAAAATTATTCAAATTACTCATTCTAAACACACCTTTTTAATTAGTATTTGGATTAGATTACTCCCCTTCCCTTTATGTTCTATAATAACCTTGATGGTAGGAGAAGGGAATAACCCCTACTCTGTGATAGCTAGAATCTCTTTCTTTTGTGTCGTTTCCCACGCACGACAAGAAAGAGGAATCTCTACTGCTTAGGTGGCAGAGATTTTTTTTGGCTGTTTGAAATAGTTTTTTGAATCATTTCATCTCTCGTCATTTCACCAGTCATGACCTTTTTGATCATTTCTTCATCCTCTTTATTGAAAGTAAACCCCTCAAGCTCTAGTTCATGTTTAGCGTGTCGAAATGCCTTTTCTTGGGCATCTGTTAGCTTTTTCACAATGCTCTTGTGAACGCTAAAATAAATTGAACACTTTTTGCTCAATAAGATTGAACAGTTATTAATCAATCCTCATACCTTCGGTATAATAGATTCATTGTAGGTTGAGGAGGACATAGGAGTGAACAAGTGGATGCAGTATTTACAAATTCATCAACTAAATCAGAAAGGATTTAAAGTAGCTACTATCGCTAAAAAGTTAGGTATCAGTAGGAATAAGGTATACAATGTGCTGGAACAGTCACCAGAAGAATTTGAAGAGTGGATTCTTACACTTGGGAATAGGGGGAAGAAATTAGATTCCTATCAGGATTTACTTTTAAGCTGGCTTCATGAACATCCAGACTTATCTAGTGCTCAAGTCTATGATTGGCTAAAAGAGAGGTATAACGATTTAAACATTGGTGAGAGTACAGTGAGAAGATACGTAAGGAATTTAAGAGAACAATATTGTATCCCAAAAAGAATTACTATGCGGTCATACCAGGCTGTAGAAGAACTTCCGATGGGTAAACAAGTACAAGTTGATTTTGGAGAAACAAATGTTAAAACAGCGAACGGTACATCACAAAAGCTGTGGTTTATAGGATTTGTATTAGCTCATTCTAGATATAAATATGTTGAATGGAGAGATCGGCCATTTACTACTCGAGATGTTATTCAGTGTCACGAAGCTGCATTTGAATATTTTGGTGGAATGCCGGAAGAGATTGTATACGACCAAGATCATTTAATAGCAGTAAGTGAAAATGCAGGTGATATCGTACTTACAAAAGAGTTTCAGTCCTATCAACAGATGAGAAAATTCGGAATCTATTTATGTAGAAAGAGTGACCCAGAAACAAAAGGAAAAATAGAAAACGTGGTTAAATATGTAAAAGCAAACTTTAGTAAGAATCGTGTTTTCTCGTCCATTGATGTATGGAATGATATGTGTCTTGCCTGGTTAAAAAGGACCGGAAATTTCAAAATTCACCCTACAACAAAAAAGAGACCATTTGAAGTGCACGCCCTGGAAAAGCAACACTTAAAAACAGTCTCTTCTCAATTCTCTTTCGAGAATTCCTATAGCAACAGTATAACAAGAAACATCCAAAAGGACAATGTGGTGAAGTTTCAGTCAAACCGCTACACGGTCCCAACGGGAACGTATCGTCGTAAATATAGTAATCGAGCTTATCTAGAGGTTACAGAAGAACAACGGTTATTGATTCGCCTATCTCCAGATGGAGAAGTTATAGCTAATCATCAAATTCATAATGATAAAGGTGCACTGATCCAAGATCCAGCACATAAAAGAAAGAAATCTACGAAACTAGATACTTGGGAACAAGAGCTCCGGAAAGCCTTTGAAGATAAAGATCAAATTGATTTGTTTTTTACTATTTTAAAAGAGAAATATCCAAGACATAGAGGAGATCAACTATCTATTCTTTCGAATTTAATCCTTAACGAACCTAAATGGATAAATCAGGCCTTACGGGAGGCTATGAAACTTCAGCTAAGAAGCGCAAACGATCTAAGGGATTTATTGTATGCATTAAAACAAACAGAAAAACATGAGAAGCTGAGCAAAGAATTAACTAACCATCAAGAAACTAACTATTCTCACATCACAGCAACTACAAGAGATGTAGGTTCATATATTGCGATCATGAATGGAGGGAAATCAGCATGACCCATCCAATGACGCAATTACAGGACCAATGCCGATCCTTACGGTTAGCAGAAACAGCCAAAGAATTACCTGACTTACTAAGAAAAGCCGAGTCTCATCAGTGGACCTATCATGAGCTAATATATGAAATTCTTTCGTATGAACAAGCATGTCGAGAAGAAAAGCTGATGGCTAAGTTATTAAAATGGGCAAGATTCCCGATTCAGAAAACATTAGACGAATTTAATTTGGCTGAACAGCGTTCTATAAGCCAGAAACAATTCAAGCAACTGAGAGAGCTCCTTTGGTTAGAGCAGCAGTTTAATATTATTCTATTGGGACCACCTGGAGTAGGAAAAACACATATTGCCATAGGGCTTGGAATGGAAGCCATACAAAAGGGTTATCAAGTCATGTTTATAGCAATGGGAGAACTTGTTCATTTATTAAAAACAAAAGAATTCTCAAGGAAATCTCAGACATTGTATAAGAGATTAACAGAATCGGATTTAGTCATTATTGATGACATGATGTATATGGCGATGGATTCGAAAGAAGCCAACCTTTTCTTTCATTTAATTAATGAATTATATGATAAAAGTTCTGTCATTCTCACATCAAATAAGGGACCAGATGAATGGGGTGATCTCCTTGGAGATCAAGGTATTACAACGGCCATTTTAGACCGTCTGCTTCATCGGGTAGAGGTTATAAACTTTGATGATCCTAGCTATCGCATGAAACACCGAACTACTATTTTTGAACAAGAAAGGATAACAAATATATGATTATATTAACGTTAATCGAGGCTACTTCTCTTCTACATTCTTATGGAATTAAATGTGATCAGAAAAGAGTTAAACAATGGATAGACAGTGGGTTAATTAAAGGGAAAGCATTGAAGTCTGATTACAAAATTGAAGATGAAGCAATCTACGACTTTCTCCACAGTTATCAATGGGAAGGCACATCCTATGAAATAGGAATTGATGATAAGACTAAAATTAAAAGGCTTTTAGTAGAGATAGAGGACCTCAAAGCTCAAGTGTCAAAGCTCACTAGAGACAAAGAAAAGCTTGAGGATCAATTAGGTATACTTCCATTTTAATAAGTAGGCATTCCCCCATCCATTGGATGGGGGAAATAAAAAGCAGAAAGTGTTCAAAATTAATGAGCAAAAACTGTTCAAAACTACTTGACGGTTACAGCTCTCCTCCGTTAGAGAATAATAGCATCCACAACCATACCTAGATCTAAATAATAAATGTCGTATTCCTGGTCGAGACTTAACTTAAATTGTTGTGTAGTAGGTTCATAATATAGAATTTTACCTTCAAGAGTCTTCAATTCTCCATTTTTATAGATAGTAAGTTCTATCGTTCGATGATGTTTCATGGCTTCTACTAGTAATAAATTCAGTTCTTCTTCTTTTTGCTCGTCTAATATGGGTTTAGAGATTGCCTCTTCCTCTTTAAAAAATCTGTCGAACTCTTTCTTTATGTTCTGGAATGAAATAAGCCATATTCCACTTCTTAGTTCCTCTATCGTTAAGCAACATTTACACCTCTCTCTTATATTTACCTACAGTATATCTCGAAAGTATGTTCGTGAGCAACAAGATACAAAAACCGTAACATTTTGAATTACGGTTTTTGTATCTTAAATCAGTGATAATTGGAGCGGTTTATAACATTCTAAGGATAACAGAAATTGTAGATTGTTTTTAATAATCTCCTCTGTTGACATATGTTCAGGTGCCTTTACACGATAGCCATTTTCTAAATACACTTTTCGTTGTTTCGTGGATTTTCTTGCATTTAAAAAGGCTGTTGAATCACTAGAAAACCAATTATATTTTACTAGTAATTCGTTTGCTCCACCTAAAAAGTGAAAATTAACATCAGGAAACGTTGAAAACAATCTTTTTAAGATCTTCTCTACCTTATCTTGTCTTTTGGCCAAAAAAGGAACAATCCCCCCCACTCCAATCATCTCATATTCTTCTTTTATCAGTTCCTCCAAACTTTCTAAAGAATCCGTTACTTGCCAAACTGGATAAATTTTACCGTTTGTTAGCTGTTTTAACTTGAGATAATTTTCCTTTGTTTTTAATGGTTCACCAATAACATCTAAAGGGAAAAAGCCAAGTATTCGTTTATTATGCTTATGTTGATTAATGAAAGCAGCATAACCCTCTAGCGTTAATTGTTCCATCTCATCATTTGGCAACAAATTCATTTGTTGATATGGTTGTTTATTGGATTTCTGCTTTCTTTGATACATACTAAATGCTCCACTATCAATGATCGCATACATATCATATTCTTCTAGATATTCTAGCCATTTAGAAGAATGTAATTGAAAGTAATTAAACAAAACAAAGTGACCATTTAGCTGGTGTAAACACTTCAATAATGCCGGATCTCGTTCAAGGCCTGAAGCAAAAAATCGAATGCCTTTTAAACTCAATCGAAACAGACCATTCTTAAGATGGAATACCTTTGAAATTTTTTGGAATATGTTTTGACATATCCCTAGTAATGCTGAGGTAAAAGAAGAATAAGGCTCTAAGTCTTTCCTAATAACAGTACGTTTAAAATACACGTAAGTTAAGGCTTTTCGTAACTTAGAACGAGATATTCTAAATATACCTCCTTTACTATCTGTTTGAATCACCATAATTTGCTTACATTTGATCGCAAAAAACCTGTTAATTCGACTGCTTTTAAATAAAGGTCGTCAAAATGTTTCACAAATGTTTTACTTTTATCTCTTATCCCTCTTTCCGTAACATCCATCTCATCATGGATAGCCCCGGCATGGCCTGATGCATCCATAAGCCACAGCATATGGTGATGTAATTCATGAAATATAGGTGGGATTTGTTGATTGGATAAATATCCGAGAACAAGCAAATATTCCTCTAATTCATTGACCATATGATTTAAAAAAGATGGAGTAAGGTGAATCTTAATATTTCCTTGGAGATGTCTTTCGATAATGGAAAGTTTATATTTGCGAAAAGTGAGGGCGTGGTTTTGGGCTTGATGGGTTAGTTGAATAATGTGCTCACCTTCTGGCTGTCGGGCTTGTTCAAGCAAGGAATCAAATAAGGTTATGTAGCTTTTAGTAATTTTGATGTCCGCTGATTCTGATGGGTAAAGGGAATCCCTAATAAACCTTGCATGATCTCCTAATATTTGAAGCCAAAAACGATGCTCAAATGCTGCTTCCGCATAATAATTAGCCAATCCAATTCCTCCCTATGGTTTCTATTTTCGTTGTATTCACAGTGTTAATGGGATATGAGGGAGAAGTGGCATTACCTTATTTTTCTTTTCATACTAGTGCCTTTTTGATCTTGCTTTTCTTTTATCACACATCCATTATACTAGAGAAAATAGTGTCAAGAGAGGATGTTTTCCATGATACGAGTAAATAAGGAGCAAAAAGAGGCTATGGTCTCTGCCATCCAACAGTATTTTGAAGTGGAGCGAGGTGAGGAGTTAGGTATGATCGGAGCGGAGCAAATCTATATAGATCTTTCTGAAATCATCGGTCCCTATTTTTATAACCAGGGAGTCTGCGATGCTAAGGAAATGGTCGAACAAAAACTAATGAATATGGATGAGGATATTTTGAGTTTGGAGAAGCAGACGAGCTTGGGGTATAGGAGGTAAATGCAAAAACGGTTGTGTGCAGACTTAGAAATGTGCTTCATAAGGCGGATGAAGCCCAAAACGCCCAAGAATAGAGCGAGATATATGCTTCATAAGGCAGATGAAGCCCAAAACGCCTAAGAACAGAGTGAGATATATGCTTCATAAAGCGGATGAAGCCCAAAACGCCCAAAAATAGAAGCAGATATATGCTTCATAAAGCAGATGAAGCCCAAAACGCCTGAGAACAGAGCGATATATATGCTTCATAAAGCGGATGAAGCCCAAAACGCCTAAGAATAGAGCGAGATATATGCTTCATAAGGCAGATGAAGCCCAAAACGCCTGAGAACAGAGCGAGATATATGCTTCATAAAGCGGATGAAGCCCAAAACGCCCAAGAATAGAGCGAGATATATGCTTCATAAGGCAGATGAAGCCCAAAACGCCTGAGAACAGAGCGAGATATATGCTTCATAAAGCGGATGAAGCCCAAAACGCCCAAGAATAGAGCGAGATATATGCTTCATAAGGCAGATGAAGCCCAAAACGCCTGAGAACAGAGCGAGATATATGCTTCATAAAGCGGATGAAGCCCAAAACGCCCAAGAATAGAGCGAGATATATGCTTCATAAAGCGAATGAAGCCCAAAACGCCTAAGAACAGAGTGAGATATATGCTTCATAAAGCGGATGAAGCCCAAAACGCCCAAAAATAGAAGCAGATATATGCTTCATAAAGCAGATGAAGCCCAAAACGCCTGAGAACAGAGCGATATATATGCTTCATAAAGCGGATGAAGCCCAAAACGCCTGAGAACAGAGCGATATATGTGCTTCATAAGGCAGATGAAGCCCAAAACGCCTGAGAACAGAGCGATATATATGCTTCATAAGGCAGATGAAGGATAAATCCTACCAAAGTGGCAGAAGATTTATCCTTCATAGGGGACGAATCACACTTATTCATCCTTCACTCTTAACAATCGTAAGCTATTCAAAGTTACGAGTAAGGTGGCACCCATATCTGCAAATATCGCAATCCATAAGGTCAACCAATTAGGAATAACTAGTAATAAGGCAATGATTTTTACGACGATTGAAAAAGTAATATTTTGTTTGATAGTTTGCAATGCTTTCCGGCTTAATTGGATCATAAATGGTAGTTTTTGTAAATCATCTCCCATTAACGCAATGTCAGCTGTTTCAAGTGCCGTATCTGTACCAGCACCTCCCATTGCGATACCAACCGTTGATGCGGCGAGAGCTGGAGCATCATTAACTCCATCACCTACCATGGCAACACTACCATATTGCTTTCTGTATTTTTTAATAAAAGATAGTTTATCCTGAGGGAGAAGATCAGCCTCTACAGACGTAACCCCTGCCGCTTTCCCAATAGCTTCTCCGGTTAGACGATTATCCCCGGTTAGCATAATTGTTTCCTTAATTCCTAATTCATGGATTCTCTTCAACACTTTTTGACTTTCTTCGCGCAATTCATCTCTTACGGCAAAAAGTCCCAATATATCAGTTTCTGTACCAAATAACATGACCGTTTTCCCTTCTTTTTGCCAGAAGAGGACTTGTTTCTGTATATCTTCTGATAGAAGTTCCTGTTCAAATAAAGCGGGATTACCAATTCTATATGAGGTACCATTAAAAGTTCCTTTAATCCCTTTTCCAGTAAGAGAGGAGAAATTTTCAATGTCTACTTGCTCTTTGACAGACGATAATTCATTGGCTTTTCTTATAAAGGACTTTGCTAAAGGATGCTGCGATTTTTCTTCTAAGGCATGGATAATAGGCCAATACTGCCTTTCATCTGAACTATTATTAGACAAAAATTTATAATCCGTAACAGAAGGAATTCCTTTGGTTAAAGTACCTGTTTTATCAAAGGCAATAGACTGCAGACGTCCAGCTTCTTCTAGATAAATTCCACCTTTGATTAATACCCCGTTTTTCGCTGCGTTTCCAATAGCAGTCACGATCGATACGGGTGTCGAAACAACAAGGGCACAAGGACAGCCAACAACAAGGACAGCCAGACCTTGATAAATCCAAGTACTCCAATCCCCTCCAAATAATGGAGGAACAATGCCTACCAAAAAGGCAATTATAATAATGACTGGTGTATAGTATTTGGCGAAGCGATCCACAAAGGCTTGAGACGGGGCACGTTCTGCTTGTGCTTCTTCTACCAAATGAATAATTTTTGAAAGAGTCGTATCTTCCACCTTTTTAGTCACTTCTATCTCGAGATAACCTTCTTCGTTTAAAGTTCCTGCAAATACTTCATCACCAGCCCCTTTAGTAACAGGAATGGATTCACCAGTTATGGCAGCCTGATTTAGGGAGGATTCTCCTAACTGGATAACTCCATCCATGGGTAGCTTTTGGCCTGGTTTAACAATCATGATGTCACCAACTAAGATATCTTCAACGGAAATTGAGAATTCTCTGCCGTTTCTTTTCACCACAGCCTCTTTGGGGGCAATATCCATCAAATCACGAATCGAGGCTCTAGCCTTATCCATGGAATAAGATTCTAGGGCTTCACTGATGGCGAATAAAACAACTACAACGGCACCCTCGGCCCATTCTCCAATCAGAGCGGCTCCAATTATGGCAATTGTCATAAGAGTGTTCATATCGAATTCAAACCTAAGCAGGTTTTTAAATCCTTTTTTAAATAATCGATATCCCCCTATTAAGATAGCAAGTAAAAAGAACCCGTTGGTTAAGGGATACTCCTCGCCTTGGGAAAAATAAAATCCATAACCTAAAGCAATGAGCAAAAGGGAAAGTATGACAGTTTGGTATCTCTTCCAAAATGGAATTTTTTTTTCTACAGTGGTTTGGTGTTCTCCTTCAGGTCGAAGTTTCAAATTTTCAAAAGAACCAGCTTCTTCAAGGGCCTTAATGGAAGTTTTTCCGTATACAGTGAGCTTTGCTGCACCAAAATTAACAACTGCATCTTCCACACCATCCAGGTGTTGGACGTTCTTTTCGAACTTTTGAGCACAGCTTGCTCAGGTAAAACCTTCCACTCGATAAATCGTTTTAGTTGGTTGGCTCACGGTTTGTCACCTCCTCAAGGTGAGTGATTGCTAATTGGATCAAATCTCGAACATGTTGATCATCTAAAGAGTAGTATACAAGTTTTCCAACCTTACGATATTTAGCTATACCCAATTTTCTTAAATGTCGTAAATGGTGAGAAGCTGTGGCAGTGCTCGCGCCAATAATATTGGCTACATCACATACACATAGTTCATCTTCTATAGACAAGGCATAGGCAATGCTGAGTCGATTTTCATCTGCTAATGCTTTAAATAAACTAGTCACCGATATTGGCTTTTTAGTTTCCAATTCTTTCTTCACTCGATCTACAATATCTTCGTGAATACAAGTAACTTCGCAAACATCCTTTGGAGTGGATGGCATAAAGAAAGCTCCTTTCTATCATTCAAATGTTCATTTGATTATATTATATTCAAATCACTGTTTGAATGTCAATCTTTTGAGGATTAGAAAAAAAAGGCAAACATTTTTTTGTTGACAAAAAGTGTGATTTATGTAAGCGCTTTATAAAAATTTACATTTCTGTGATAAAATCTGACAAACCTTGGTGCGACAACTGTTGATTCAGCGCTTTTTATCTGACTTGCGTAAACTATCAGAAAATTTTAATTTTACCTATTGACCTTGCTTAAAAAACTATGTATTATTATCCGCAATCAAACATTTAAAAAGTTTAGCAAAAACGCATTGGAAATAAGGAAGAAACTGAATTGTTGTTCAGAGTTCGTTTGGATGAAAGGCAGTCAAAGGCCTCCATTTAGTCAATAAGATAAATGAGCAAGGTCCATTCTTTAAATCCAAAACTTCAATGCTTCACAGCGTCAAACTGCTAACTTAATTTTTTATAGAGAGGAGTGGATAAGAGTGAGCAGTCAGTGGATCTTTTTAGGCGGCGAATTTGTAAAAAAGGAAGAGGCTGTCATATCCGTTTATGATCATGGATTTTTATATGGGGATGGGGTGTTCGAAGGTATTCGTGCATACAGCGGTAACATATTCAAACTTGATGATCATCTAAAACGGTTATATCAGTCAGCCCAGTCAATTATGCTTCAGATTCCATACACGAAAAAGGAAATGGAAGAGGTTATTGTTGAAACGATCCGGAAAAACCAGCTGGAAACAGCATATATTCGAGTGGTTGTTTCAAGGGGTATTGGCAATTTGGGGCTGGATCCATCTAGCTGTGCTAGAGCGCAGGTTATTGTTATTGCGGAAGCTCTCGCTCTTTTCCCTAAAGAACTATATGAACGCGGCTTAAAGGTTGGCTCTGTTGCCAGTCGGAGAAATCGTCCCGATGTATTAAGCCCCCAAGTAAAATCCCTAAACTATCTAAATAATATTCTAGTAAAACTCGAAGCTAACCAAGCGGGAGTGGATGAAGCCTTAATGCTCAACGATCAAGGATATGTGACGGAAGGATCGGCTGATAATATTTTCATTGTAAAAAACGGAGCTATCCTCACACCACCTGTCTATCTCGGAGCATTAGAGGGTATAACGAGAAACGCGATCATTGATTTAGCAAAAGAGCATGGCTATGAAATGAAAGAAACTCCATTTACAAGACATGATGTGTATATAGCTGATGAGGTTTTCTTAACAGGAACAGCAGCGGAAGTCATTGCAGTTGTCGAGGTGGATGGAAGAAAAATAGGAGATGGGAAGCCTGGTGACATTACGAATCACCTACTTAAGGAATTCAGAAGAATTGTAACAACGGACGGAGTTCAATGTTATTCAACATCAGAGAGACGTGCTGAAGTAAGTTAAGGAGGTACACGATGCGAAGCGATATGATCAAAAAAGGGATGGATCGAGCCCCCCATCGAAGTCTATTACATGCAACAGGGGTCAAAACGAGTGACCTAGAAAAGCCTTTCATTGGTGTTTGTAATTCCTATATAGATATTATTCCAGGTCACAAGCATTTGAACAAATTCGCGGAGGTCGTAAAAGATGCCATACGTGAAGCAGGAGGAATCCCCTTTGAATTTAATACCATAGGCGTAGATGACGGGATTGCGATGGGGCATATTGGAATGCGCTATTCCCTTCCAAGTAGAGAAATTATTGCAGATAGTGCAGAAACAGTTATAAACGCTCATTGGTTTGACGGAGTTTTTTATATCCCTAACTGTGACAAAATCACACCTGGGATGTTGATGGCAGCGATGAGAACCAATGTTCCCGCGGTTTTCGTTTCAGGAGGACCGATGGAAGGTGGAGTTTCTCCAACAGGAGACCACTTATCTCTCGTTTCCATGTTTGAAGGAGTAGGGGCAGTAAATTCAGGAAAAATGACAGAAGCTGAACTGACACAGTTAGAAACTCTTGCTTGCCCAACTTGTGGATCCTGCTCAGGAATGTTTACCGCAAACTCTATGAATTCTCTCATGGAGATGCTTGGAGTAACGGTCCCTGGAAATGGTACTATTTTAGCTACATCTGATGAGAGACACGAATTAATTTACCAAGCAGCCCATCATTTAATGGATTTAATTAAAAAAGATATTAAACCGAGAGATATTGTAACCAAGGAAACAATTGATGATGCATTTGCTTTAGACATGGCAATGGGAGGTTCAACCAATACCGTACTCCATACTCTTGCTATTGCTCATGAAGCCGGAATTGAATACGACTTAAGTCGTGTAAATGAAATTGCTGAGAAGACTCCTTATCTAGCAAAGATTAGCCCAGCTTCTGATTACACCATGCATGACGTTCATCTAGCTGGAGGAGTCAGTGCCATAATTAATCAATTATGCAGAATCGATGGATTGCTTCAAAAGGATCGGATTACTGTCACAGGCAGATCGCTCTACGAAAATGTGCAGCATGCCAAGATTTTAAATGAAAATGTGATTCGTCCAATAGAAAACCCGTATAGCCAAGTTGGTGGATTATCTATACTACATGGAAATATAGCTCCGGATGGTGGAGTAATTAAGGTAGGAGCCGTAGATCCATCCATTAAGAAGTTCTTGGGAGAAGCGATCGTTTTTGAATCACAGGATGAAGCTCAAAAAGGAATTGATGATGGAACTGTAGAAGCCGGGCATGTAGTGGTCATTCGTTATGAAGGACCAAAAGGTGGCCCAGGAATGCCAGAGATGTTGGCGCCGACAGCTTCCATCTCAGGTAGAGGTCTTGGAAAGGAAGTAGCGCTTATAACAGATGGTCGTTTCTCAGGTGCTACTAGAGGAATATCGGTGGGGCATATCTCACCAGAGGCCGCGGAAGGCGGACCAATTGCATTTGTAGAAAATGGGGATCCGATTTTAATAGACCTAGACACCCGATCCATTGAACTCCTTGTGGACGATGAGGTGTTAGAAAAGCGCAAGCAAAATTGGGTAAAACCAGAAGCAAAGATTAAATCAGGATATTTAGCGAAATATGCTAAACTTGTAACTTCTGCCAATACTGGTGGAGTTATGAAAATATAAAACTAACAATTCGATAATGTAAAATCGTAGACGGGAATAAAGGAATAAGATTCATGTATTCACAGAGAGCCGGGGTTGCTGGAAGCCCGGAAATACACCTTATTCTGACATCGTCCCTGAGTATTAAACTGAAAGGATTATCCAAGTAGGTTTAATCGGGTGTTTGCGCAACACCTGTTATCAAAGGAAAGCTTCTGATAAACAAAAGAAGCTTCACGAGGCAGTATTCTAAAGAATGCTGTGAATTCGGGTGGTACCGTGAAAAGCAAAGGTCTTTTCTCCCCGTTATTCTGCATGATGCATGCAGTTTATTTGGGAAGAAAAAGGCCTTTTTATTTTTTTAGATAGGAAAGTATAAAATTTTCCTATCTGTCTATAAGGCATTCATCATATAGGCTTGCACTCCATAGTATAAGGGCTTCTAAGAAAGCAAAATACGTATTCATGAATCCCTTTAACGAATGCTAAGTTTTCTAGCCTGATGAATCAAATGGAAGTTTAAAAAGTATTTATACATTTTGTTAGGAGGGATTACAAAGTGAAGGTAGAAGCTAAATCAGCACCTAAAATTGAAGCGAAGGCAAAAACAGGAGCAGACCTTCTTGTGGAAGCATTAGTTCGGGAGGGGGTTGATACTTTATTTGGGTATCCGGGAGGTTCTGTGTTGCCTATTTATGATGCCATCTATCGTTCAAATGCGAATTTTAAACATATTCTTCCCCGTCATGAGCAAGGGGCAATTCATGCCGCAGAAGGATATGCTCGAATTTTAGGTAGGCCTGGTGTAGTCATAGCTACTTCTGGTCCAGGAGCTACTAACTTAATTACAGGTATTGCGGATGCCATGATGGATTCGATTCCACTTGTCGTGTTTACAGGTCAGGTGGCGAGGGGAGTCATCGGTACAGATGCTTTTCAGGAATCCGATGTCATGGGTCTTACCACTCCTATTACCAAACAGAATTATCAAGTTCAGGATATTAAAGATTTGCCACGCATCGTAAAGGAAGCTTTCCATATAGCTTCTACCGGTCGCCCAGGTCCTGTAGTAGTTGATATACCAAAGGATATTTCAGCCAATGCATGCGGAGAACATTATGACACTAGCTTTCATTTGCCGGGATATCAGCCAACCATCAATCCAAATCCATTGCAAATTAAAAAACTTGCAGAGACATTAAAGAGGGCAAAGAAGCCAGTCATATTAGCAGGGGCAGGAGTTGTCATTAGTAAAGCATCTAATGAATTAAGAGAATTTGCTGAACATCATTCCCTGCCTGTTGTTAATACACTTTTGGGTTTGGGAAGTTTTCCTGGAACAGATCCTCTCTTCCTTGGAATGGGTGGAATGCATGGAACATACGCTGCAAACCGTGCGCTATATGAATGTGATTTGCTCATAAATGTAGGTGCTCGATTTGATGACAGATTGACAGGGAATTTGACTCACTTTGCTCCGAAAGCAACTGTGGCGCATATTGACATTGACCCTGCGGAAATCGGAAAAAATGTTCCTACTCAAATTCCGATTGTATCTGACGCAAAAGCAGCATTAGTAGAGCTCATCAAGCAAGCAGAGGAATCACCTGCCCATGGGGATTGGTTAAAGGCATTGGACAATTACAAAGCAGAGTATCCGCTTTGGTATAACAACCCTAAATCAGACATGATTCCGCAATGGTTGATCCAAGAGGTTTATAGAAAAACAGAAGGGAATGCAATAGTAGCAACTGACGTTGGTCAGCATCAAATGTGGGCAGCTCAGTATTATACCTTTTCTAAACCAAGTCGGTGGATCACTTCCGGAGGTTTAGGAACCATGGGTTATGGGTTACCAGCAGCTATTGGCGCTCAAATTGCTGCACCTGAAGATACAGTGGTGGCCATTGTTGGAGATGGCGGATTCCAAATGACCCTTCAAGAGTTATCTATGATGCAAGAAAGGAATCTACCAGTTAAGGTCATCATCGTGAATAATGGAGCACTTGGTATGGTAAGACAGTGGCAGGAAAAGTTCTATGAAGAACGATACTCAGAATCACTCCTTCCTGTTCAACCGGATTTTGTAAAATTAGTCGAAAGCTATCAAATTAGAGGGATAAGAATTGAAACGCAAGAGGATTTTAAAAATAGCTTAGCGGATATATTTGATTATGACGGGCCAGTTGTTGTGGATGCACGAGTTCTTCAACAAGAGTGTGTATTTCCAATGATTGCTCCAGGAAAAGGATTACACGAAATGATAGGGGTAAAACCATGAAACGAATTATAACAGCAACTGTTCAAAATCGTAGCGGTGTTCTTAATCGAGTTACAGGTTTATTACAAAAGCGTCAATTTAATATTGAAAGCATCTCAGTTGGGCGGACAGAAAGTGAGGGTATTTCGAAAATGACCCTCGTTGTCGATGTGGAGGATAGCCAAAAGTTAGAGCAACTAACTAAACAACTGAATAAACAAATTGATGTTTTAAAAGTATCTGATATTACGGATAAAGCCATCGTGGCACGTGAGCTAGCTCTTATCAAGGTGGGGAGTAGTGGCCAGTTAAGAAGTGAACTTCAAGGGATCATTGATCCTTTCCGTGCATCCATTATTGATGTAAGTAAAGATAGCATGTCCATTCAAGTGACGGGGAAACCTGAAAAAATCGAAGCTCTTATTGAGCTACTTCGTCCATATGGAATTAAAGAGATTGCTAGAACAGGGGTTACAGCCTTCTTAAGAGGTCACCAACCCCAAGTAACTGAATTACCATCCTATTCATTATTAAATTAAAAAAACTTACGGAGAGGAAGATTTAAATGTCAAAAGTAAAATATCATAACAATATTCAAGAAGAGGTACTTAAAAATAGAAAGATTGCCATCATCGGATACGGTTCTCAAGGTCACGCCCATGCATTAAACCTAAAAGAAAGTGGATTTGATGTAGTCGTAGGACTTAGAAAAGGGGGATCATGGGATAAAGCAGTAGAAGATGGAGTTGACGTTAAATCAGTTGCTGAAGCTACTTCTGAAGCCGATGTAGTTATGATTCTTCTACCAGATGAAATGCAGCCAAAGGTGTATGAAGAAAGCATTAAGCCAAACCTTCAGCCAGGAAATGCATTAGCTTTTGCTCATGGTTTTAATATTCATTTTTCACAAGTTGTTCCTCCAGAAAATGTAGATGTATTCCTAGTTGCTCCAAAGGGACCAGGGCATCTAGTACGTAGAACGTATACAGAAGGCGCTGGTGTTCCAGCACTTTATGGAGTGTATCAAGATTATACAGGTCAAACTACAGAATTAGCTCTTGCTTATTCAAAAGGTATTGGATCTGCTCGTGCGGGGGTTCTTGAAACAACTTTCCAAGAGGAAACAGAAACAGATTTATTCGGAGAGCAAGCTGTCCTTTGTGGAGGATTGACTAGTCTTGTGAAAGCGGGTTTTGAAACCTTGACTGAAGCTGGTTACCAGCCAGAAGTTGCCTATTTTGAATGTTTACATGAAATGAAATTAATTGTTGATTTGATGTATGAGGGTGGACTCGAAAATATGCGCTACTCCATTTCTGATACTGCTCAATGGGGAGACTTCGTATCAGGACCAAGAGTGATCAATGAGGATACGAAAGCCCGTATGAAAGAAGTCCTTCATGACATTCAAACTGGTCAATTTGCAAAAGGCTGGATTTTGGAAAACCAAGCCAATCGTCCACAATTCAATGCGATCAATGCAAAGGAAAATAATCATCAGATTGAGAAGGTAGGTCGTGAGTTGCGAGAGTTAATGCCATTTGTGAAACAGCCTCTAAATTCTAAGAAGGAAGTGGTCACGAATGCCCCACGTTAGTATTTTTGATACAACTTTGAGAGACGGAGAGCAATCTCCCGGTGTCAATCTTAACCAATTAGAGAAACTTGAAATTGCTAAACAACTTGAGAAATTTGGTGTGGATATTATGGAGGCTGGCTTCCCTGCAGCCTCTGAAGGAGATTTTGAATCCGTTCGAGCTATTGCGAGAACCATTAAAAAATCTTCGGTTACCGGATTAGCACGAGCTACAAAATCAGATATTGACATTGCATGGGAAGCCTTAAAAGATGCTGCCGAGCCAAGACTCCATATTTTTTTAGCTACTTCTCCAATTCATATGACCTATAAGCTGAAAAAGACACCAGAAGAAGTGATTCAAACAGCCGTTGAAATGGTTTCTTACGCTAAACAAAAGTTTCCTCATGTAGAGTGGTCAGCAGAGGATGCTTCGCGATCTGACTTAGACTTTTTAGCAACTATTATAGAAAAAGTGATCGATGCGGGAGCTACAGTCATTAATCTTCCTGACACTGTCGGTTACACAACACCAGAAGATTTCGGTTATATGTTCCGTTATATCCGAGAAAATGTACCTAATATTGATAAGGTCGCATTGTCTGCTCATTGTCATAATGATTTAGGAATGGCCGTAGCTAATACTCTGGCTGCGATTGAAAATGGTGCTACTCAAGTGGAGGGTACTATTAACGGAATTGGGGAGCGTGCAGGAAATGCGGCAATAGAAGAAGTAGCCTTGGCTCTAACTATACGAAATGATAAATATCCTTATACAACCAATCTAGTATTAAAAGAAATTAAATATACAAGTGATCTAGTTAGCAAGCTTACAGGAATGGCGGTCCCAGGAAACAAGGCAGTAGTTGGCCGTAATGCCTTCTTACATGAATCTGGCATTCATCAGGATGGGGTTTTAAAGAATACTTCTACCTATGAAATTATCACGCCAGAAATGGTAGGAATTCATTCGAATAATCTTTTCCTTGGAAAGCATTCCGGACGTCATGCCTTCAAAAATAAAATCGAACAGTTGGGGTTTCAGTTATCGGAAGAAAAAATTACAGAAGCGTTTCAAACTTTTAAGCGGCTAAGTGATCGAAAGAAAACTGTAACAGACGAAGATTTGTTTACTATTCTTACGGATATTAAAACCGATGTATCGAATGTCAAAAAATATGAATTACTAGCTTTTCAAGTTCAGTATGGTTCTTCTAATCTACCAACGGCTACAGTTGCCTTATCTACTCCAGATGGGAAGAGAGTAGAAACGGCGTGTACGGGTCAAGGAAGTGTAGAAGCTCTTTATAATACGATAGAATCACTTATTAAAGAAGAAATTCATTTGACGGATTTCAACTTAAGTTCAGTCGGAAGAGGAAGAGATGCCTTAGCTGAGGTTCACCTAAGTATGACAGTCAACGGTCATGCAGTTAGTGGAAGAGGATCAGCGCAGGATGTATTAGAAGCATCGGCAAAAGCATTCTTAAATGCTGTGAATCGTGTGTTTACAAATCAAAAGCGGTATGAAAGGCAAACGGCACAGCTTTAAATTTAAAAAGGAGGAAAAATGCCATGGAAAAACATATTGTGTTACTCCCAGGTGATGGTATAGGACCTGAAGTTTTAAAGGCATCGAAAGAGGTGCTTGAAGCAATCGCAGGTGAGTTCAATCACATTTTCACCTATGAAACTCATGATATTGGAGGAGTAGCTGTGGATCTCCATGGGACTCCTCTACCAGATCAAACAGTAGAAGCTTGTCAAAAGGCAGATGCCATACTTTTGGGTGCAGTAGGTGGGCCACGATGGGATCAACTACCCTCCCATTTGAGACCGGAAAAAGGACTGCTCGGTATTCGTAAGGCATTAGGTCTTTTTGCTAACTTGCGTCCTATTACTGGTTTTGCAAAGCTTTTGCACGCCTCTCCATTAAAAGAAGAGATCGTAAACGGTAGCGACCTTTTAATTATAAGAGAGCTAACGGGGGGACTTTATTTTGGGACTCCTAGTGAGCGAAGAAATCAAGGAGATTCTGTTGTAGACACTCTTGCTTACACCAGAAGTGAAATCGAAAGAATAGTTGAAAAAGGGTTTGAAAGTGCTATGCTTCGTCGCAAGCATCTCACATCAGTAGATAAGGCAAACGTCTTAGAATCTAGCAAACTATGGCGAGAAGTGGTCGAGGAGAAAAAGGCTAAGTATCCGGAAGTTACTGTTGAGCATCTATTAGTTGATGCTGCTGCCATGAAGTTGATTACAAATCCAACACAATTTGATGTCATTGTCACGGAAAATATGTTTGGAGATATTTTGAGTGATGAAGCTTCTGTCTTAACCGGATCTTTAGGAATGCTTCCTTCCGCTAGCCTCCGTGAAGATTCCGTAGGACTTTATGAACCCGCTCATGGATCAGCACCAGATATTGCTGGGAAAGGGATAGCTAATCCACTCGCCATGATATTATCAACAGCACTAATGCTTCGTTTTTCATTTGGTATGGAGGATGAGGCCAGATTAATTGAAAATGTAGTAGAGGATGTTCTAAATGCAGGCTATCATACAGCAGATTTAAAGGTTCAAGGTGGAAAGCAAGTCAATACTGCTGAAATGATTGAACTTGTAGTCGAGGGGATTAAAGAGGAAAGTACAACCGATAGCATCATGCGATGTTATGTTTGATTTCTAGATAGTTGGGAGTGAAATTATGCAGAAACCAAAGACAATTGTAGAAAAAATCTGGGATCGCCATGTCGTTCATCAGGAAGAAGGAAAACCGGACTTATTATATATCGATTTACATCTTGTTCATGAAGTAACCTCGCCTCAGGCTTTTGAAGGTTTGCGTATAAAGGGGAGAAAGGTAAGAAGACCTGAGCAAACCTTTGCGACGATGGATCATAATGTTCCTACTATAAATCGTAGTGTTATAAAGGACCCTATTTCAAAGAAACAAATGGAAACCTTAAAGGAAAATTGTGAAGAATTTGGAGTAACCCTTGCCGATATCAATCACCCCGATCAAGGAATCGTTCACGTTATTGGACCAGAATTAGGATTAACTCAACCTGGGAAAACGATCGTGTGTGGGGACAGCCACACCTCAACACATGGTGCTTTTGGGGCTTTAGCTTTTGGAATAGGAACTAGTGAAGTAGAACACGTTCTTGCTACACAGACTCTTTGGCAAGCACCTCCAAAAACACTGAATGTCAAAGTGAACGGTGAGCTTGGGGTAGGGGTGACTGCTAAAGATCTCATTTTAGCGATCATTAGGAAATTTGGTGTCCGTTTTGGAACGGGATATGTTATTGAGTATACAGGAGAAGCCGTTCGTAACTTGAGCATGGAAGAAAGAATGACAGTATGTAATATGTCGATTGAAGCGGGAGCGAGGGCAGGTTTGATCAGTCCAGACGATACGACTGTTGAATATCTCCGTGGACGCCGTTACGTTTCAAAAGGGGAAGAGTTCGAAAAAATCGCTGCAGATTGGAAGTCACTAGCTACAGATGAAGGCGCGGTGTACGATGCGATTATAGAAATCAATGCTTCTGAAATAGAACCACAGGTAACATGGGGAACCAACCCTGGAATGTGTATCCCTGTAAGTGCATCTGTTCCAGTTCCAGCAGAGCAGATCTCTACAAATGCAAAGGAAGAAACGAAGCGAGCGATTGAATATATGGGACTAGAAGCTGGTCAACCAATTTCAAGTGTGAATATTGATTATGTCTTTATTGGATCTTGTACAAATTCCCGTTTAAGTGACTTAAGACGTGCTGCCGAAATTGTACGTGGTAAAAAAGTGAAGCCGGGGGTAGAGGCGATCGTTGTGCCAGGATCGTTTAAAGTGAAATTAGAAGCGGAAAAAGAGGGACTTGATCAGGTGTTCCAGGATGCTGGATTTCAATGGCGTGAAGCTGGATGTAGCATGTGCCTTGCCATGAACGATGATATTGTACCTCCAGGAAAACGCTGTGCTTCTACGTCCAATCGAAACTTTGAAGGTCGCCAAGGGAATGGTGCTAGAACTCATCTTGTCAGTCCAGAGATGGCAGCAGCAGCAGCGATTGCTGGTCATTTCGTAGATGTCAGAACTTTTACGGAATCCCCGGTTTCTTAAATAGGAGGTGCTAGAATGGAACCTTTACGTAAACATGAAGGACTTGTATGTCCACTAAATCGAACCAATATCGATACCGACCAGATTATTCCTAAGCAATTTTTGAAACGAATTGAACGCTCGGGTTTCGGACAATTTTTATTCTATCACTGGCGCTTCCATGATAATGGGACTCCACGCAAAGATTTTCCTTTAAATGATCTAAAATATCAAGGAGCTTCCATACTGGTTGCAGGAGAAAACTTCGGATGTGGCTCCTCTCGAGAACATGCTCCTTGGGCTTTAGAGGATTTTGGATTTAAAGTCGTAATTGCTCCAAGCTTTGCAGATATTTTTTACAACAATTGTTTTAAAAATGGAATTTTGCCTGTCTATTTGAATGAAAATGAAGTCGATCTTCTTATAGAACGTTCGAAGTCAGAGGGATATTCTCTCACTGTTGATTTGGAAGAACAAAAAGTTTATGACACCTATGGATTTGAAGCTGATTTTGTAGTAGCACCCTATTATCGTGAGATGCTATTAAATGGACTGGATGAAATAGGGGTAACTCTTCAACTTTCGGATAAAATTGATATGTTTGAAGCTGCTAGAGGATAAACGGATAAGCCTCCCCCTGCGATAGGTGGGAGGCTTTAGTTGGTTAGTCTTATTTTGAATGCTTAGTTTTAAGCTTATATGCTCAGCACTTGTTAGTAGTGCGCGCTTATTATTCGTTATGCTCAGATAGGAGAGGGTCAATGCTCAACATTCAAAGTTTTATGCTCGGGTTTTTTCAGGTATAGCTCAGAATGAAGGTCCTATGCTCAGCAATCACTACTAATGCGCATTAATTATCCTTTATGCGCACAAATAGGAGGGTCAATGCTCAACATTCAAAGTTTTATGCTCGGGTTTTTTCAGGTATAGCTCAGAATGAAGGTCCTATGCTCAGCAATCACTACTAATGCGCATTAATTATCCTTTATGCGCACAAATAGGAGGGTCAATGCTCAACATTCAAAGTTTTATGCTCGGGTTTTTTCAGGTATAGCTCAGAATGAAGGTCCTATGCTCAGCAATCACTACTAATGCGCATTAATTATCCTTTATGCGCACAAATAGGAGGGTCAATGCTCAACATTCAAAGTTTTATGCTCGGGTTTTTTCAGGTATAGCTCAGAATGAAGGTCCTATGCTCAGCAATCACTACTAATGCGCATTAATTATCCTTTATGCGCACAAATAGGAGGGTCAATGCTCAACATTCAAAGTTTTATGCTCGGTTTTTTTCAGGTATAGCTTAGAATGAAGGTCCTATGCTCAGCAATCACTACTAATGCGCATTAATTATCCTTTATGCGCACAAATAGGAGGGTCAATGCTCAACATTCAAAGTTTTATGCTCGGTTTTTTTCAGGTATAGCTTAGAATGAAGGTCCTATGCTCAGCTTCAATTATCCTCCAAGTATAGCTTCGTATTCCGCACGTAACATCGAATAAACAATGGTATCGTGGTATCTATTTCCATCAAAATCAGTTTGTCTTAAAACCCCTTCCTTTTGAAACCCTTGTCTTTCGAGCAATTTTCGAGACCCTTCATTTTCGGCAAAAATGTCTCCGACAATGCGATTGAGTCCTAATTCAGTAAAACCAAAAGAAAGAATATGAGGAAGTAGTTCGGTCATAACCCCTTTTTTCTGAAATGTTTTGGCAAGAACGACTCCCATCTCTGTCTTTAGATGCCAGAAGTTAAGTTTGTGAAAGCGAAATACCCCAATAATTTTCTCATTATTTTTATCCATAATGACCCAGGGGATTTCTTTTTTTCTTTCAAACAGCAATAAACTCTTATGAATTTGTTCATTCATTTCTGTAACCGTCTTTACTGGAGTTGAGGTAATGTATTGCATTATCTCCAGGTCACTCATAAATGAAAACAGAACAGGAGCGTCCTTCATTCTTAGTCCTCTAAGGATATAATTTTTTGTTTCTATTATAGGAATATCATTTGAATTCATGAGAAACCTCCAACTGTCGGCACGATAAATATACCTTTATAGATTACCACAAGTTTCACATATCCTGCACGGGTCAAGAAACGGGAAAATGGAATCCACGTTAGCACTATGCTAAAATCACTTTAAGGAAGGGGGAAAAGGAATGAAAATTGTTTCAATAGAACCTACACCTAGTCCAAATTCGATGAAAATCAACTTGGATACAGAATTACCTCAAGGACACAATGTTAACTATAAAAGTACTGATTCGTTAGTTGATGCCCCTGAATACGTTTCTCAGCTTTTTGCCATTAAAGGGGTAAAAGGAATCTATCATGTCTTAGATTTTATTGCCTTAGAAAGGAACCCTAAGGTGGCATGGGAAAATATTTTACCACTTGTTCATGAAGTCTTAGGTTTCAAGGAGGAATTAGAAAATCAATCTGAAAATCTTGATCACTCAGTCCCCACCGAGGATGCTTTTGGAGAAGTAAAGGTATGGATCCAAATGTTTAGAGGAATCCCTATGCAGGTTAAACTCCAGGATGGGGAAGAGGAGTTTCGTTTTGGATTACCGGACATGTTTAAAGAAGCGGCCATGAAGGCTTCTCCAGCTTCATCTAATTTGGTGATGGAACGCCAATGGGTTGAGCAGACCCCTCGATATGGATCTGTTGATGAAATTGGGAATGAGGTAGTAGAGGAAATCCAAGCTAGTTTTGATCGGGAAAGATTAGAACACTTAGTAAAAATTGCTTTTCAAGAAGAGAACATAAAAGAAGAATCTCGACAAGAAGTTACCATAGAAATGTTTAATGATCCTGATTGGAAGGTGCGATATGCAGCATTGGATCGAATCCAGCCAACCTTTGCTAACATAGATATACTAAATAAAGCTTTGGAGGACTCAAAGGCTTCCATCAGAAGACTGGCAACGGCATACTTAGGAATGATTGAGGAGCCAGAGGTCCTTCCCTATCTATATAAAGCTTTAAAAGATTCCTCTGTTGCTGTGAGAAGGACAGCGGGAGATTGTATTTCTGATTTAGGATTTAAAGAGGCAATGCCAGAAATGATTGAATCGTTAAATGATTCAAGTAAGTTAGTTCGCTGGAGAGCAGCGATGTATTTATATGAAGTAGGAGACGAGGGTGCCATTCCTGCTTTGAGAAAGGCCTTAAATGATTCTGAATTTGAGGTGCGCATGCAAGTGAAGATGGCATTAAGTCGTATTGAAGGCGGCGAAGAAGCCAAAGGTTCTGTCTGGCACCAAATGACTCAAGCGAGAAAGCAAACTAATTAATTTTAAGGAGGTTTTTATAATGAATGCTTATGAAGAATATATGAAACAAATGGCACAGCCCATGAGGGATGAATTAACGAATGCAGGATTTGAGGAACTGACAACTCCAGAGGAAGTCGATGAGTTTATCAGTGGAGTGAAAGGGTCAGCACTAGTAGTAATCAATTCCGTATGTGGTTGTGCTGCGGGATTAGCTCGCCCAGCTGTCCGTGAATCTCTGAAACATGATAAGAAACCAGAACAACTTGTTACGGTGTTTGCTGGACAAGACCGAGAAGCTACAGCAAGAATGCGTGATTATTTTGAAGGGATCGAACCTTCCTCTCCTTCCATGGCTTTATTGAAGGATGGTCAGGTTATTCATTTTATCCCACGTGATGATATAGAATACCATGAGGTTGATGACATAGTTGCTAATCTAACAAAATCGTACGATGAACATTTATAAATGACATTTCAAAAGCCCCACAAAGTAAAAGTGGGGCTTTTTTCATCATCGAATTCCTAAGTAAACGGATAAAATATCCTTGATTCTTTCTGCTTCTGCTGGATCGTCTGTCTGAATGACGTAATGGTCACCGTCTAAGTAACCTTCCACTCCATTAAATCCTTTGGCTTCTAAATAATCTTTAATGTCCGTAACGTCCTCAGTTTGCGTCAGCAAAACCTTTTGTCCAACATGACTTTTGTTGACATAAACATCGTACCGATCGTGGGCATTTTTTGTTCGATTGTCGTCCAATGCATCATTGATGAAAGGAGCGCCATAAATATTCCCATTGTTTCCTGTCGACATACAATCCCTCCTTTGGATTTAGTATGTTCAAACATTTAAAATCCATGATTTTTAGATAGAATATCTTCTTAAATATCAATATTAAATCCAAACTCAGGGTGGATAGAGACCTTTTCAAAGTTGGGATTTTCTTTAACCGCATTATAAATATCCTCCGGAGCAAACCAAAGGTGATCATTAGGAAACTCATAATCAGCGCCATAGTAGTAACTAAGCCAAATAAGCTTAGAACAATAGATATACGTCCATTCATCTTTTAGTGGCGTTTGTAAGGAAAAGTAAAATTTAGGTTTATCAATTCCATTTTCTTTATTTTCTTTAAACTTTTTTAAATAGTTTAGGGCATAATTCACTGCTTTTTGTCCCATCTCTTCCGACTTTGGCCGATAGTGAGCATGTTGAGGATGACTTTCTAAAAAATGAGAAATGGGGATTTTACGTACGATTGGCGACGAGGCAACAGAATCAATAGCATGTTCCTCATCTACTACCATCGCAGAATGTCCCATGTACCCTGCAGGCAACCCATTTTGATTGTCGCTTGCTATCAATAGATCTCCAGGCTTATATGAGACATCCTTAGCTGGAAAACGCATGAAGTCATCCAGGATAAAGGATTCTTTAATAGGAAAAATCCCTTGCGAAGTGTAGACATCACCCTGTATAAAGATTTGATTCATTCTAAATAATTCTTTATAAAAAACAATCTGTTCAAAAGATATAAGATGGGCAATAAGCTGATGACCAGCATAAATTCTTATATTAAAAATGGGATTTCTAACAATCTTCCTGACAACGATATGATGATCTGTACAAGAAATGTCAAAATGCCTGTACATAGGACTCACTCCCTTTCTATCATTAGGCTATTCAGTCAACCTGAAGTTGTGCTTCGTCACAAAAGGTTCGTTTTTTAAAAACTTATTTTTTTACATAATGGCGTGGTTTGGCCTAGGGGTCTTTAGGGTAAAAAAGGGCTGAGGTCATTTATTCTGTTAGAACTGCTCTGCAAAATGGATACATTAGCATTGATATTGCCGCTGTTTACAAAAACGAAGAAGGAGTAGGCAGGAAATCCGAGATTCAGGAGTAAATCGAGAAGATATTTTTGCAACCTCAAAAGTATGGAATGCTGAACAAGGCTACGATTCGACTCTTCAAGCATTT
Organism: Bacillaceae bacterium S4-13-56; assembly: GCA_040191315.1. Taxonomy (NCBI): domain Bacteria; kingdom Bacillati; phylum Bacillota; class Bacilli; order Caryophanales; family Bacillaceae; species Bacillaceae bacterium S4-13-56. The sequence continues at coordinate 27,038 of JAWJLM010000020.1, forward strand.
GAAAAAACCTTCAAAAACAAAAATGAAGGGGTGGGTCCAAATCCGGATAATTTTGATTTTTAATTGGAACTTTTATCCTGCTTGAGAGGGCAGTCAACTATGGAGCTCGTTTCATGGTTGACTGCCTACAAATGTTCGATTGATTCAAGGGCCTTTAGGTCATACCCTAGGTACTAACAATCAGTGGGGGACGGCCACTGATGGAAGTTTTACTTGACCTTACGTATCTTTCTTTTTCAAAAGATGGGAGGAGGGAAACTATGAAAACAAAGGGCTCCCATGCCTTAGTCATTGGGGGAACAGGTATGCTTAAAGATGTCTCTCTTTGGCTTAATAAAAAGGGTTACCATGTCACTGTAGTAGGAAGGCAAAAAAGTAAATTCCATCGTATGCTTGACCAAGCCTATAAAAAAGAAAATTTTTCAGCTGTGAATATGGACTATCATGAAACGGAAAAATTTATAGAGCGATTAAAAAAAGCTCAGAATGACTTAGGCAGTTTTGAGGTTATTGTTTCATGGGTTCATTCAACAGCAGATGAATTAATACCAAAAATTTTTCAAATGATGCAGGAAAATGATGGGGAATACGACTTTTATCATCTAAATGGAAGCCGAGCATATATCGAGCCTTTTACTGTAACTCCTCCATCTAACTGTAATTATCATGAAATTATACTGGGGTTTAAGTTGACGGAAACCCATTCCAGGTGGTTGACCAATAAAGAAATTTCGGATGGAGTGATTGACTCTATTCAGCATCATCGACAACTGACCATTGTTGGTCAAATGGAGCCATGGGAATTAAGGCCGAATTAACTATTAATCAAACGTTTGATTAGTTGTGAGACATATGTTAGCGTCAAACATATGTCTTTTTTACAAAATACAAAAGTATAAAATTTGTCTAGCTCCAGCGAAAAAGCATCATCGAGTAATCGTCGAAGTTTTTGCCCTGAGTAAGGAAAGCTACATAGAGCTACTTCGCAGAAAACAAGTGATTTTCTTGTTTCGAAGGGCACTTACGCTTTTCTTATACTATCAACTTTATAACTTTAGTCGCGGTGATAGTATAAGTAAAACTGTGGCTTTCGCCATTCAGACTTGCACTCCAGAGTATAAGGGCTTCTAAGATGGCAAAATATGCTTTTCAAGAATTCTTTAACGATCTAATTAAAATTTTTATGTTCTTATTTATCTACAATTTTGTAGAGAAAATGTTAAAATTCACTTATAGTTGTCATATCGTGGTAAAATTAAATTCATAAAAAGACGTTAAATTAATATAGAGAGAAAGGTAGGTGGTTATAATGAAGATGGAGGAAAACGATAAAAAACCACCAGTCGTAAAGCTAACGGATCAAATAAACATATCTAATGGGTCACATATTTTATATACATATAATGATCAAGTGAAATATATCAACAATATTTGTGCGTTTGTTAGTCAAGGTCTTGATGAGGGAGATGTCATTATTTTAATTGATTATACTCATATTCATGGCGAGGTTATTAATCAGTTAAAAGAGCGATATACCAAAGAAGATTTGAATAAAATTATATTTATCGATAATGTTGAATTTTATGAGCTTAATGGAGTTTTTAATGCATCTACTATTCATGAACATTTTGGTGAAATTATTAATCCCTATTTAGCCTCTGGAAAAACCATAAGAGCATGGGGTCATGCGGATATCCAGATGCAGGACCAACTTTTAGAGAAATTATTAGATTATGAATGTCGATGTTCGGAACTAATTGACCACTTCAAAATGATTACAGTTTGTGCTTATGATGGTCAAAAAATCCCATCCTATATTATTTGTGAGTTACTTTCCGCTCATCAGTATATTATGACTGATTCAAAACTGTTGCCTATAAATTCACAGGAACAGGTACAGTTTCCTACTCTTCATGAGCAGCTGGAAAAAGAAAGAGAGTATAAGCATTTAAAATTTAAACATAAGGAGCTTCAAGAGGATTCTGAGCGGATGAAGCAGGACTTTCAAATGTTAGCAATTCAATCTAGCAAATTGTCGGAAACCGGTAAGTTAGCTGGCAGTTTTGCCCATGAAATTAAGAATCCACTAACAGCTATTAAAGGGTTCCTCAATTTAATCAGCCAGAATAAGATTGACCAGGAAAAACGTCAGAGCTATTTCCAGGTTATGAGTGATGAAATAAAAAAGATAGAGCAAATCACCAATGATTTACTCAATTTGTCGAAGCCTCCTGTTGAAAACTACCAAGAGAATAATATTATTAAAGTAATAAATGATGTTGTCACTCTATTGCAATTTCATGCTTCTCAGAAAGGAATTGAAATTGTACATAACTATGAGCAGGATGAAATTGTCTTGGTTTTTGATGAAATGAAAATAAAACAGGTTTTAATAAACTTGATTAAAAACTCCATAGAGGCAATGGAAGAGGGAAAAATCACTTGTCATACTTCATTAGATGATCGATTTGTAATTGTTAGTGTACAGGATGAAGGCTGTGGCATGCCGCCTCATGTTCTAAAACAAGTAGGAAATCCGTTCTTCACGACAAAAGACGAAGGGAATGGGCTTGGTCTATCTACCTGTTTCAATATAATAGAGAATCATGGTGGAAGTATAGCAGTAGAAAGCAAAGAGGGTGTTGGTACTACATTTGCCTTCAAAATTCCACTCTCTAGTAATAGAAACTAGTTTAGAAGTTTAATTCTTTCATGGTAGGGGAATGTAAGAGTAAAGGGACATGTATTCCCCAATATGAAGGAGGATTCGATGGCACTTTCTTTAGAGGAAATCGAAAACAAGCGACAACAAATGTTAGAGCTTGCGGATAAAAAAGGGATATCCCATAAAGAAGTCCTAGAATGTAGTCAAGAATTAGACAAATTGATCATAACAATAATGAAAAAATGATAGCATTAGAAACTTGACCTTTGATGCATACGGTTCGGAGGTCAAGTTTTCTAATGCTATCATGTTCTAATGAGAAAAAGTATAGGAGAGCAAATATGATTAAGGAAATGTTAAAGATCGTCCCTTCTTCTTCGGAAGATATAGAACAGTTAATACACATCGATCATTTAATCTGGAATGATAAGAATACACCACAAGTTTCAAAGTGGGAATCGATAGAAGAGTACGAAAAAGTGTGGCCGCCAGGGAGTCAATTTGTGGCTAAGCTTAATAATAGAGTTATTGGGTATATCATGTTTCGTTATCCAACGCCGCTCCCTTCTAATAACCATGTGATTGAGTTGATGATCGGTATTCATCCAGACTATCAGGGTATGGGTGTTGGAAGGGCTTTAGTTCAATTTTTAAAGCGGTGGGCACAAGAAAACGGGAAAAGAAAGATTTGTCTACGAGTTTTGTCCACGAATGGAACGGCTATCCACTTTTATAAGTCAAATGGTTTTGAAGAGCAAGGCCGTTTAAAGAATGAGTTTCTCATAAATGGACAATATGTGGATGACATTCTTATGTTCTGCTGGCTTGATGAATAGTTGATCAGTAAATTTTTTCAGTAACAAAAGTGTTACTGATTCGATCAGGCATGAGTGAAGAAGGTTTCTATGCTCGTCTTAGGGTGAATTTATCCTTTGATGCAGTTAGATTTCTTTTGCCTCATGCTTTTTTATTTGCCCTTATCTTAATTTTTTCAATAGAATGTGGGCACTTTAAAAAAGAATTCCTTTAACAACTTTACTTATTAACTTTTCAAAGCTAAGGAGGAAAAATAATGCTTAAAAAAGCATTTGGACTACTGCAACGTATTGGTCGGGCTCTTATGCTTCCAGTTTCAGTACTTCCAGCTGCTGGGCTTTTGCTTGGTTTAGGACATGAGAATGTATTAAACATTCCAGTCATGGCTCAAGCAGGTGGTGTAATTTTTGATAACCTACCTATTTTATTTGCTATTGGTGTAGCCATTGGCCTTGCTGATGGCGATGGTGTGGCGGGATTAGCTGCAGTCATTGGTTTTTTGGTAATGAACGTAACTCTTGGTATTATCGCTGAAGCAAATGGTGTAGAAACCATTCAAATGTTAGGAATTACTACCCTTCAAATGGGGGTTTTCGGCGGTATAATCATGGGTGTTGTAGCAGCTTATATGTATAATCGGTTCTTTAATATTCAGCTCCCTCAATTTCTGGGTTTTTTTGCCGGTAAACGTTTTGTTCCGATTATTACAGCTGCGAGTGGACTGGTATTAGGACTTGTCTTCTTCTTTGTTTGGCCACCAATTCAAAACGTGATTGATTGGTTCTCAGTGTTGGCAACTGAAACTGGTTCAACGGTTGCCACCTTTATTTTTGGATTTGGTCAGCGTGCGTTGATTCCGTTTGGACTACATCATATCTTTTATCAACCATTCTGGTACGAGTTTGGTCGATTTACCACTGAATCAGGTGAAATTGTTCGTGGTGATATGACTCGTTATTTTGCAGGGGATCCAACAGCAGGAACATTCATGGCTGGTCTATTCCCATTTATGCTATTTGGACTACCAGCTGCAGCGTTAGCAATTTATCACGAAGCTCGTCCTGAAAAGAAGGCACAAGTTGGAGGAATCATGGCATCTGCAGCTTTAACTTCTTTCTTAACAGGGATTACAGAGCCAATTGAATTTGCCTTCTTATTTGTTGCTCCAGTTTTATTCCTAATCCACTGTGTATTTGCTGGACTTTCATTTGTTACTATGGATTTATTGAATGTAAAGGCCGGCTTTACCTTCTCAGGTGGTTTTATTGATTACGTATTATACTGGCCATTGTCTACAAATGCATGGATGATCATACCAGTTGGTATAGTTTTTGCAGTGTTATATTACATTGGATTTCGTTTTGCAATACGTAAATGGAATTTAGCTACACCGGGTCGTGAACAAGATGTTGACGGAATAGAAGAAACTAATGAAGGAATAGATACAGAAACTTCTGATGATCTTCCTTATAATATTCTTGAGAGTCTTGGGGGAGAAGGTAACATTACTCATTTGGACGCTTGTATCACTCGTTTACGTGTTTCTGTAAGGGATAGAAATCAAGTAGATAAAAACCGGTTAAAAAAGCTGGGTGCTGCTGGTGTTATGGAAGTAGGAAACAATATTCAAGCTATTTTTGGTCCTGCATCGGATTCTATCAAAGGGCAAATTCAGGACATTATTAAGGGCAAGAAACCAAGACAACGGGTAGAAAAAGTGGAAGCAACCCCTACTACAATTGATAAAAATGCAGAGTTTAATTTAACTAGTCCAATGAAAGGAGACATTCTCCCATTAAGTGAAGTTCCTGATCAGGTTTTCTCAGGAAAAATGATGGGGGATGGATTTGCTATTCAACCAACTGATGGAACCGTGGTTTCTCCGATAGATGGGATAGTGGTTACTGTATTCCCAACTAAGCATGCAATCGGATTAAAGTCTGCTTCTGGACGTGAGATTCTTATCCATGTGGGAATTGATACAGTGAAGCTTCAAGGAGAAGGTTTTGATTCTTTTGTAAAAGAAGGAGATGAGGTGAAGGCAGGACAAAAGTTACTTCAGGTGGATTTAGATTATGTCCAGGCGAATGCGCCATCTATTGTTACACCAATTATATTCACAAACCTTCAAGAAGGGGATTCTGTAGAGATCCTAAAAAGAGGTGCCGTTTCCCAAGGAGAGGGAAATATCGTTTCAATAAAACGCGCATAGATTTTTGAAAGGTGCTCTGATTGGAGCGCCTTTTCAAATCTCTCCTAGTATGATAATTATGATTAAATCTTTTTTACAGAGAAAGCTTGTTAGTATCCTAGAACCTACTGTTTTAGCTGTGGGAGCAGTCAGAAATCTCTAATTACTGAAAAAGAATAAAAATTAATTTCGAAAAGAAGGAAACAGAATAAACATATAGAATATAGTGGGGTAACATCAATGGGAGGAGGAGTTTTTTTGGAAAGGCCATTATTACCTAAGGTACATGCCGTTTTTATACATGTAAGTCACTTACGCCGTTCTGCGATTTGGTATAGCCAACTACTGGGTGTACCTGTTAATAAATCAGAAGTTCAATCTCCAGTTTATAATCTTTCTATAGAAGGTGAAACATTTTTAACATTAGACGATCACAAATATGACCCTTTCTATGAACCGCAACCCTATAAAAATCCTGCCTTCAGTATTTGTTCAGAGGATTTAAAGAAAACATATAATTGGATCCGTTCAGAAGGGTATGAGATTGTTAGTGATATTGAGGTAGAAGGTGATTTTGGCTGGTTTAATATAACTGACCCAGATCGAAATGTCATCATGATTTGTGGAAAATTAATGTAGATGGATAAACGAGCATTTAGTTGCTCGTTTTTTTGGTTCCTAATGGATGGGGGTTTGAGTTCTTTCTCCAAAGGTGTAATAATCCCAGTAATCATCGGAACCATCCTTATGTTCGTAGTTGTAATCTTAACCAAAATTCCCATTCTTCGAGATTTTGATTAAAAGGCAAAGGCCCTATTGACCTTTGCCTTTATTTCCTACAAACAGCTATTCCTAGAGGATATTCAAGATTTTCTCTTGCAGGTTCCACTAGAACACCTTTTTGATAATAAAAAGTGGCGTCATAGTTTTGGAAAAGTTTTCTAAACTCCTCGGGTTTTAGTTGGTGAACATGGAAAGGGGACCCACAAGAAATTCCCCTACCTTCGCCAAAAGGAGTGGAGACAATAAGCATCCCTCCCGGTTTTAATAATCGATAGTAATTTTCTAGAATAGCACTTTCATCTTCTATATGTTCAAGGGTTTCAAAACTTAAAATAACATCAAAAGTTCCAAGCTGATCAATTAAGGTCAAATCTGTAGCATCTGCTACGCGGAAACTAGATTTAGGATGATAATAGGCCCCTCTAGCATATTCTATGATTTCTTCGTCAATATCAACACCAATGATCTCATCAATCTCATTCTTTCTTTCTTTTGCCACCATATGAGTTCCATAACCGGAACCACAGGATAAATCTAGCACCCGACCTGCTGTATAAGGAAGGGCAAATTGATAACGAGCAATATGCTCCAAAAGAAGTTTATTCATCGGTTTCATCAATTCAGGAATAACCCGTTCTCCTGTATCTCTTATCAAACAACCTTCACCGCTTTCATCAAGTTCAATACCACATCATTATGCCACAAACAGGCGGGAAAAGGGAGTTTTGAATTCATTGGCTTCAATCAAAAGATGCAATGCTTTTAATTCTATGCTAAAATATGGACAATAACGAAGGAAATGGAGGTGGGGATAGAATGATCGACACAGTAAGGCAAGGGAATGAATACCATAATTTGTATATTTTCCGTGCGATTACTCATGAAAATGGAGCCAACGGGATACGTGTGTCCTTTTTTAGCCCATTTGTGAATAAGTCTGTGTCAATTATGACATCCTCATTGTAACCTTTAAGAACGGAATCGAATGATATCAAGGGTATAGAATTCCCAATGTAAAAGTTCGAACGTCTAGGCTCCAATGGTGGAGACTAGGCGTTTTTAATTTGGCTATAGAACACTCAGACTTTTCCAAATGGATCGAAACAGTCAATCTAAAAACGATCAATTTGGAGGAATTATTTATGGAAATTATGTTAAAAGAAGCAAAGAAAATTTTTGGCGGGAACGTTATTTTTGAAAATATAACTTTTGAAATGAATGATGGAGATCGCGTAGGCCTTGTAGGACGAAATGGAACGGGGAAGACAACCATTTTTAAGCTATTCATGCAGAAGGAGCCTCTTGACGAGGGGCAACTCTTTTTAAAAAAGGGAACAAAGGTTGGTTATTTGGATCAAATCCCTGAAGTTTTTACAGGTACCGTGAGAGAATTCTTGAGGGAAGCGTTTCAAGATTTACTTGAACTTCGCAAGAAAATGAGTGAATTAGAGGAAGAAATGAAGGATCCGAATAAGCTTGAAAAGACTCTTTTAATCTATGGAGAGGTACAAGAACAATTTAGTCAAAAGGGTGGCTACGAAATGGAGGCCAACCTCGAGCGGGTTTCAAGTGGTTTAGGGCTGATCCATCTACTGGATGAAAAGTATTCTAGTTTAAGTGGGGGAGAGCGAACGAAAGCGGGGCTTGCTAAAATCCTTTTAGAAGAACCTGATGTATTACTGCTTGATGAGCCTACAAACCATCTCGATTTGCAGGCTATTGAATGGTTAGAAAAATATATAACGGAATATAAGGGAACAGTTTGTATCATTTCTCATGATCGAACATTTCTAGATCAAACAGTAACCAAAATTGCTGACTTAGATAATGGGGAATTAACTATTTATACAGGAAACTATTCTTCTTTTGTCCAAGAAAAGGAAGCAAAGCTGCTGGAGGAATTTCAGCAGTATCAAGAACAACAAAGAAAAATCAAAAAAATGAAAGAAGCTATTAAACGTTTAAAACTCTGGGCGAATCAGGCGAATCCACCCAATGCGGGTTTGCATAGAAGAGCAAGAAATATGGAGCGTGCCTTGGATCGATTGGAGAAAATTGATCGTCCTTTACTTGATCCTAAGACCATGGGACTAGCATTTGAAATGGATCAACGAACAGGAAAGGATGTATTTATTGGAGAGGACCTTGTCAAATCTTTTGATAATAAGGTGATATTAGACGGGGTGAATCTTCATCTACAATTTAAAGATAAATTAGCCGTTGTTGGACCAAATGGAAGTGGAAAAACAACTCTAATTAAGATGATTATGGGTGAGTTGGAGCCAGACTCCGGTTCTGTTAAGAGAGGTACTCAGTTGAAAATAGGCTACTTGTCTCAACACCCATTACAGCATGTTGACCCATCGATCCGTATGATTGATTTTTTTAGAGAATATATTCGGGTTCATGAAGGAGAGGCAAGGCAAATATTATCTCGCTTTCTTTTCTATGGGCATGCAGTCTTCCAAAAAATTGGGCAACTTAGCGGTGGAGAGCAAATGAGAGTTCAGCTCGCGATTTTTATGTATCAAGGTGTAAATGTCCTTATTTTAGATGAACCCACAAACCATTTAGATGTAGATTCTCAGGAAGTTTTAGAAGAGGCCGTAAAACAGTTTAAGGGAACTGTACTTTGTATCTCCCATGATCGCTACTTTTTAAATAAATGTTTCCAAGACACAGCTTACATGGTTCGCGGGAAATTAATAAGGTTTCCGGGGAACTATGAAGAGACGAAGGCAAAGGCCCTACACCTTCAGATGGAAGATAAACAAGCTATACCTAAGAAAGAAAAAGAAAAGCCAGTAAAGATGCAAAGCGAACGAAAACAATTTTCCATCGAAGAGGTGGAAGAGGAGATTGAAAGAATTGAAATGAAAATGGAGAAATGGGAGTGGAAAATGAATAATTCCCAGGATCCCAATGAACGAATGGATATTCAATTAAAAATGACAGCATTAGAAAAGGAGCGGGATCAGAAATATCAGCATCTTTTCAAGATGGAACGGTAAGTTTGAAAGAAAAATCACCCAAATGTCAAAAAAAGTTCACAAATGTGATTTTTGTCATAGTCAGATTCCCTTTGATTTTTTACTATATGTATAGTGGAAATAGTAAAAAGGGGGACGCAATGATGAATTTGAGCATGGGGCAGTTAATAATTTGGGTGGTTTTTCCTTATTCGGCATTGATGGTTTTTTTAATGGGTTTAATTTGGAAGTATGATCGAGGAACTGAAGATACAAAGAAAGCATTGCATCCCCTATGTTCTGTAGCCGTATATTCTTCCTTGATTATACAATCAATACTTACGGCCAGCCTTATTGTAAGTGAAGGGTTCTCTTGGCTGAAATGGTACGTATCCTTTGGTTTGTTCCAGCCAGAGACGGAATTACTTGTACAGGCGTCATATATGCTTCAAGTTCAGGTAGTGATTTCATTTCTAATCTTATTCATATTACCATTCACGAGATTTATAGTTTTTGTTCGTGTACCAAAAAGGGAAGTTCAACAGCTCTTTCACCTTCTAGTTCAACAATCTAAAAGGCAGAAGGCTGATCATGTAAAAGTACTAGTCAAAGAAGTTTTTTTTCATTCATAATGCATAACAGGGAAAGTATCTCTTGTTTGAATAGGGGATATCTTTTCTTTATTACAAAAAAGTTAGTTTAATTTATAAAAAGTAGGGAATAAAAAATCTAGAAGTATTTTGGAATAGTAGGGGGTTCATCAATGACTCAGCACCAGGTAACCGTCTATATAAGTGATGGATGCCAGGATTGTAAAAGGGTAATTACGTTTTTGGAAAACATTGGTATTGAATTTAAAGAAAAAAATATAACAATCGAGCCTTCTTATAAGAAGGAACTTAGGGAAGAACATATATATGGAACTCCAGCTATTTTTGTTGGAAGTGAAATCATTCTTGGGTTTCAACCGAATAAAATCCGAAGAGTTCTTCAACTATATAATTGAGTCTTCCAGGCAAGTGACCGTTATGTGTTACTTGCTTTTTTTCTTTTTAGCAACACCTTATCGGTAGCCTTAGTTCATTTCAAACAAAATAACATATTGGGTTGCTTGCTCATATACTAAAGCAGATTACATCGATAGGAGGGGAAGTTGATGAACAGGAGAATGCCTCAATTTCCATATGATCAAAATCCGTATTTTACAGATGGTTTCTCTCCATACCAGCATCCTAATTTTTATGGTGGTCAACAATTTCAGCAGCCGCCAATACAAAATTATCAACAAACTCATCAAGGAAATCAAGGGCCGCAACAACAGTTCCAAAATCCGTATCAGCAATTCGCCAAGCCTCCACACCCACAAATGTGGAACGGTAACTTTGGACCTGGACCAATGAATGGAATGAATGGTATGAATAAGAAGTCCATAATGACTTACTTTCAAGATGAAAATGGTCAAATAGATTTTGATAAAATGTTTTCAACAGTCGGTCAAATGGCCAGTACGGCACAGCAAATTTCCCCGCTCGTTAAAGGGCTTGGATCTATGTTTAAGGGCCTAAAATAAAGGAAAGGAGGTGGCTCTCAACTGGCAACCACCTCCTGGCTCCTTTCTTTACTCAATTTTTTTATCACTGAAAAAGGAAATGACAATACCACCTTCACCCGCATAGGTGGAAATCAATGGTCCCATTTCCGTTAAATGAACTTCCTTAAATGGGTATTTTTCTTTCATCTCAGCTAAAATTTCTTTTGCTTTTTCTTCTGCACTGAAGTGGGACATGGCCAGGATTTTACCTTCAAAGTTTTTCGAGTATTCTCCAATTTGCTCTATAAAACGTCGAATCGTTTTTTTGCTTCCACGAACTTTTTCTGCTACTTCAATAGTTCCTTCTTGACTGGCGCGCATGAGTAGTTTGATGTTTAGAGATTTTGCGAAAGTTCCCTTTATTGGATCTAGCCGACCTCCTTTGATCAAGTTGTCTAGTGTCTTTAACATTATCAGAGTGGTCGTGTGCTCAATTCGGTCCTTTATATGAGGAACAAGCGTCTCAAAATCCATTCCAGCTTTGATTTTTCTCCCGGCTTCTTCCAGTAAAATGGATAGTCCAGCGGAAGCTGTCCTTGTATGAAAAACTTCAATTTTACGTTCCGGTTCCTCTTGCTTGAGCATTTCCTTGGCTAATATGGCGTTGTCATATGTACTACTGATCATTTTAGAAACAGGGAAAACCAATATAGGCTTAGACGGGTCCACCTCTTTAAATACATCATAAAACTCTTTAGGGTTGGAAGCAGCTGATCGTGGGAGTTTGGTCGATTGCTTCATTTTATCGTAGAACATGGACAAACTGATTTCTTCCTCTGTTTTAAAGCTTTCATCCCCAAAAATGATGTGAAGGGGAACTACTTTAATCTGGTGTTTTTCTCGGATGGAAGAAATAAAATCTGCTGATCCATCTGTTATTAGTTGAATATCCATCGAATCACTCCTAACATAGAATAGTTTTATTATATGAAAAACTAGTTACTAATAAAAGAACTATTTAGATGAAAGTTTTGAAAGAGTAGTTTTTCTTTTCCTTGTTGTTCCTACAATAAACAAACTCAAGCCAAATATGATGATGGTTCCTCCAAGCCATTGAGACCAACTAATGCGTTCGCCAAGTATAAAAAATGCTAGGATAGAAGCCCCTACAGGTTCAAACAAAATACTCATAGAAATAGTGGAGGTGCTCACCCACTTAATGGCCCAATTAAAAAGGGTATGTCCAAAGAAGGTTGGGATAATCGCAAGGGCTAGAAAGATCAACCAATCATTCATCGGATATCCTACAAATGATTTTTGGAGCAAAAGATTATATAGGATGAGTGTTAGAGAACTAATTCCATAGACTACAAAGGTATAAGTCATGAGTGAGAGTCTTTTACGAACAGTTTGCCCAAGTAAAAAATATCCTGTGACCATTACGGCTCCTAATAGGGCTAGAATGTCGCCAAACAATGCCATACCATTTAGTTGAAAGTCTCCCCAGCTTATAAGGATACTACCTATAATGGCGATGATCATACTGATGATGGCGGCAGGTGTAAATTTTTCTTGAAAAAAGAGAAAAGTCCCTAGAAATGCAAATATTGGTTGAAGAGTTACGAGTACTACTGAACTTGCAACAGATGTATAATTTAAGGATTCAAACCACAAAATAAAATGAAAAGCTAGAAATATTCCAGCAAAAATGGATAGTTTCCAATCTCTTTTAGAAATAAGCTTAAATTCATGGCGGCTCTTTAAAATTACATAAGGTGCCATGATGAGTACTGCAAAAAGCAAGCGATAATTGGCAATAATGGAGGCAGGAGCCTGTTCCGTAAGCTTTACTAAAACAGCTGCTGTAGATACAGAAACAACCCCAATTAAGATGGCAAGATACGCTTTTAGTGGAGGTTTATTCAAAGAGCTCACCTCATATTATCGGTATTTTCTTCATTCTATCATGGTTGTTCTACTTTAGCACTTGTCAACCGAATAATTTGCTATAGTAGGAAAAATTATGATAAACTACTGATAATATAACCAACGTGAGTTTTTACGCCTCTTCCAGATGCGGAGGGAGGCTTTTTTGCACTTAAGATTAAGAAATTAAATTCTAGTGAAGAAGCTTCATCGACGTAGGGAAATTTTAAAGGATGAAGTATAAGAAAAGCTAACGACTCTGGCTTTGCCGAAAGGCTCGCCATTCGGCGAACTTTTCTAAACGTAAAAATGAAGCAATAAAAGGTGTATATAAAGGAGAATTAGAAAGTGACAACATTTAAAGAATTAGGAATTAACAAACAAATATTAAAAGCCGTGGAAGAAATGGGTTTTGAGGAAGCAACACCTATTCAAGAACAAACGATTCCTAGAGGATTAAAAGGCATAGATGTAATTGGTCAAGCGCAAACAGGAACAGGAAAAACAGCTGCCTTTGGGATCCCGTTGTTAGAAAAAATCGATAAGAATCAGAAAACTCTTCAGGGAATAATAGTCGCCCCTACACGTGAGTTAGCCATTCAAGTTGGAGAAGAGTTAAATCGAATTGGTAAATATATAGGAGCCAAGGCTTTGCCGATTTATGGTGGACAAGAAATGGGACGTCAAATTCGTGCCTTAAAGGGAAAACCGCCAATTGTAGTCGCAACTCCTGGTCGTCTTTTGGATCATATTCGAAGAAAAACCATTCGATTAGAAACTGTTCATACCGTCATTTTAGATGAAGCAGATGAAATGCTAAATATGGGATTCATTGAAGATATTCACGCGATTCTTGAGGCAATCCCACCAGAGAGACAAACATTGTTATTCTCAGCCACCATGCCTAATGAAATTAAAGAAATTGCAACTAAAATGATGCGTGACCCAGAAACTGTTCGTATCCAGGCAAAGCAACTAACTGTTGAAAATATTGATCAATACTACGTAGAAGTGAATGAAAAGCAGAAATTTGATTCACTAACACGCTTACTTGATATTGATGCTCCGGAGCTATCCATCATTTTCGGACGGACGAAGCGTCGTGTAGATGAGCTAGCTAATGCTTTAAATACAAGAGGGTATAATGCTGAAGGAATACACGGTGATTTGAGTCAGTCTAAACGTCTTTCTGTTTTAAATAAGTTTAAGAGCGGACGCTTAGAAGTGTTAGTGGCAACTGATGTTGCTGCCCGTGGATTAGATATTTCTGGAGTTACTCATGTATATAACTTTGATATACCACAGGATCCAGAAAGCTATGTACACAGAATTGGACGTACGGGTCGAGCTGGGAATAAAGGAAAAGCTATCTCTTTTGTCACGCCTCGGGAGATTGCACAGCTTCACTTAATTGAAAAGATGACAAAACGCAAAGTAGAACGTCTGCCTGTTCCTTCTCAAAGTGAGGCAAAACGTGGACAGCAACAGGCATCCATTGATAAATTGTTAGAAACAATAAAAGATGGGGAACTAGAGGCTTATCGAGATGCAGCTAATGATATGTTAAATGAACATGATTCATTAACGGTTATTTCAGCTGCGATCAAGGTTTTAACAAATGATCGTAATGAAGCACCTGTTCAACTATCTTCTGTTCAGCCAATAAGTGTGAAAAACGCAGTCCGTGATAAGGATAAATCCAAAAGATCAAATAAAGAATACCGTGCTGGTGGTCGCGGAGGCGGATATAAAGGTAAGCAAGCTGGAAAAGGTGGAGGAAACCGACGATTTAACAAACGAGGTAGTGACCAAAGAGGTCAAAAAAGGGGATAACATAACATTTAAAAGCATTTGTCCTGGAGAAAGGATAGATGCTTTTTGTTTTATTGCCGTTCTTTTGTTTGAGCTGCTGGCACGCAAACGTTGTTAATAGCACTGAAATAAAGAAAACATCTCTATTACCTAAAAGGTCTAAAAAAGTAGCACTTAAAACGGGAAAACTGGCACATAAAAAAGAGTGAGCCAGCACTTAAACATTCATATTTTCACTTAAATAAAAATCATATCACCCAATGGAGGAGATTGGCACTATACCAAAGGAAACCGTCACGTAAAACAGCTGTTTTGGCACTTAGAATTTGAAAATCATCACTTAAACTAATTTATTAGCACAGAACCATTAAAAGTTGCACTTAAATTCCATATTAAGCACTATGAACTTAATAACGTAGTCCAAGTACCACAAACCTTAGCTCTAGCACAGAACCATCCCTGACCTGCCTTGCAAGCTCCAAGTCTTTTTTGAAAATTAACGGCATCTTGTCAGCATTGATTGTTTTAACTACTCAGTACATAATAAAGAAAAAGCTAAAAAGGGGAATTTTGATGAGGAAACCACCGCAACATTACATATCTAAAGATGCCGTGTTTGTATGGAGAGTCTCCTCCTTACTTTCTGTGAGTTTCTTATGGGTTGGACTTATTATTTTTACATATTTCTCTCGAAGATTTGATTTGATCTCTTTTCGATATTTGTTACTCATTTGGATTTCACTACTTCTTCTCACCGTTGTAGTATCAATGCTTATTCCATACATCCGTTGGAAAAGGTGGAGGTATGAGGTGCTTGATCAGGAAATCGACTTGCAACGTGGAGTCTGGGTGGTATCACGAACCTTAATACCAATGGTCCGTGTCCAACATGTAGATACGATTCAGGGTCCTCTTCTTCGTATGAAAAAGTTAGCAACAGTAGTGATTTCAACGGCTGCAACCAAACATTCCATCCCTGCTTTGGACGAGAAAGAGGCTGATCAGCTCCGAGACCAAATTTCACGACTAGCTAGGGTGGATGATGATGATGTTTGATAAAAGAAGACTTCATCCCATTGGAATTCTATTTAATTTTATAGAAGCAGCCAAGAGTTTGTTTTTACCACTAATCTTTTTCCTTATATTAGGTCCAGGAATGGATTCAGTTTGGATTATAGTCGGAGTTGTTCTGCTGTTTATTGTTGTGAATGGTATCATTGGTTTCTTGAAATGGTGGAGATTTACCTATTGGGTGGAGGATCGTGAGTTAAGAATTGAGTTTGGTTTGTTTGTGAAAAATAAGAGATTTATCCCTATCGAAAGAATTCAGTCGATTGATAATAAGGCTGGAATCTTTCATCAACTATTTAAAGTTGTCAAACTGGATATTGAAACCGCAGGTGGTGGGGGAGATGCAGAGGCTTCCCTATCTACAGTGACTAAAGAAGAAGCGGAATTATTACGGTCTTTATTAATGGAGAGAAAAGAAGTCCAAGAGCCCAATTTATATGAAGGATGGGAGACTGATCAAAAGATTTTCTCAAGAAAAGTTACTTTTCTTGAATTAGTAATAGCGGCTGCTACCTCAGGAGGAGTAGGAGTTATCCTATCGGCCTTATTTGCCTTTGTGTTTCAGTTAGAGGAATTTATTCCAGATCAGATGTATGAAAGCATCTATGAACAAGTAATTTCTCAAAGCATATTGTTTCTAAGTATAGCAAGCTTGATTTTATTTGTATTTTTATGGGCACTTGCTTCCCTGTGGGGAATACAAAAGCAATTTGAATTTACCATCACAAGAAAAGGAGATGACTTGGTTATAACAAGAGGGCTTTTAGAAAAAGTTCATTTAACAGTTCCTGTTAAAAAGATTCAAGCGCTTCGTTATCATCAAAATATTGGTAGACAACCACTTGGATATGTCTCCATTTTAGCGGAAGTCGCGGGAGGAGGAAGCAATAAAGAAACAGACTTTTCAACCATCCTTTTTCCTATTATGAAGGAGGTAGAGTTACTGACTTTTTTAGAAAATCTTTTGCCGGAATGGGAGTTGAATACTTCATGGGAGCCCTTACCTGTAAGGTCTAGGAAACGATATTTATTTAGAGCTTTAATTCTTTTTGTACCCATAATAGTTGCAGTAGCTTGGTTGATTCCTGCTTATTTATGGATTGTTCTGCTTGCAGCTGGAATTTCCGTGTTTTTTGGCTATCTTCGGTTTAAAGATGGAGGATATTTCATCATGAATGACTTTTTCTCGACTCGGTTTAGAATGATTAGTCGAGAAGTAGTTATTACACCATTAAAAAGAGTACAGTCCATTTCGCTAAAACAACAACCTTTTCAAAAGCGAGCTCATTTATTTTCCTTTGAGTTTTCTGTGATTTCTAAGCAATCAGGGAAGGATTTTTTGCTGAAGGATTTATCCAAAGAACAGGGAGATAGGATATGGAGTTGGTATTCAAGGAATAGAGACGAGAAACTGACAGAGTAAAAAAAGGGCTTTTGTCAGATAGACATGAGCCCTTTCTATCTATTTATAACAATGTGCCAGCTAATCCAAACAAAACCAATAAAATTAAAATTCCCCAGATGATATTTTTGGTCCATTGTCTTTTCCAAAAACGTCTTTTGTTCCAACGATTTGGATCAAAGCGAATCTGTGTGTCATGAGACCCACTTCCACCACGGTAAACAGAATGGAGATAAAAGGGCTTAGCGCCAGTTAGAACAAAAGGAGCAATGATAAATCCACCAATAAATCCAAACAGATGACCCAAGATATTAATATTGCCACCGAAAAACGTCATAACTAAACTGATTACAAAAATAGTAGTTACGATTTGGGAATTCGTCTGGTCCATTAAATTTTTACGGAAAAGAACAATAAAAATATAGACGCCGAATATTCCAAAGATGGCGCCAGAAGCTCCAACGTGGTTGTAATAACTTGGGCCAATGAAGAGAGTCCCAATGTTTCCGACGATACCCGCAAAGAGGTACATAAGAATAAATTTTGCCTTACCCAGCATAATCTCAAGACCAGGACCGAATAACACAAGCGAAAACATATTAAATACTACGTGAGTTAATCCGGCATGAAGAAATATAGGTGTCAAGATACGCCAGTATTCACCCAATGCAATCAAGTGATTAGAACCAGCTCCCAAGTAAAATAAATCAGGAACAAATTCTGTCAATAGCCAGATTCCAAGATTTATCCCAACTAACCAGGTGACTATTGGATAGGATTTTCGGAATTGATAAAAGCTTTCCGTCCGAATGAACATGACTTTTCCCCTTTCATATTGTCTCTAATAAGGTATAGACCTTACAGCTCATTTATAAACCTCTGACATAAAAAATTAAAACAAGGATTGATTTTATGATTATTGGTATTGGAATAGATATTGTAGAGTTATCAAGAATCAAAGACATAATGGAAAGAAAACCATCCTTCTATCAACGTATTTTATCAAAAAATGAATCAGAACAGTTTTCTGAACTCTTGGAAAAGAGAAAAATGGAGTATTTAGCTGGAAGATTCGCAGCTAAGGAAGCATTTAGTAAGGCTTTTGGAACCGGAATAGGTGCTCCCTATCAATTTACCGATATTGAAGTACTAAATGAAGTAAACGGACGACCTTTTGTGAGGGTTGAAGGTCTTGATGCAAAAATTTTTGTTTCGATCTCTCATAGTGAAAGGTATGCCGTGGCGCAAGTGATTTTAGAAAAATAGGATTCATGAGGCTCGTCTGCATATTTGTATAGTTTATCTCATATAGTTTAATGCGGGTAGGAGGGAACAAAGTGTATATTGTTACCGCAAAAGAAATGTACGAAATTGACCAATACGCGATGCAAAAGGTTGGGGTAGATAGTCGTTTGTTAATGGAGAATGCGGGAAGAGCAGTGGCAGAGGAAATTCGCACGTTGGTGAAAGAAGATGAAAAAGTTTTGATCCTGTGTGGCGGAGGTAACAATGGAGGCGATGGATTCGTTGTCGCAAGAACTTTGTTGTTAAAGAGTTATCATGTAGAAGTCTGGCAGGTTGTTTCTAATGATAAGCTAACAGCAGAAGCAAAGTACCATAAGTCTTTGTTTGAACGGTGTGGTGGATTCGTAAAAGTGGTCAATTCCCCTAATGGGTTAGACTTATCTCCCTTTGAGACCATCATCGATGCTATGCTGGGAATTGGCGTAAAGGGTCCACTTCGAGGAATGATTCGGGAGTGGGTGGAGGTAATAAACAAAACCTCTATTCAAAAGATCTCAATTGATCTTCCGACAGGAGTCCCAGCTGATGAGGGATACAAGGTGGATGTTGCGGTCCAGGCTGATCATACGATCGTTATTCAGTGTCCAAAGGTTTCCCTGTTTCTGCAGTCAACGGCTGAATTTTATGGAAAGTGGAGATTAGTAGACATTGGTCTTCCTATACTCCTTCTAGAGGACCAACTATCCGGTAGAAGGATACGAACGAAGAAAGATGTCCAATCTTCATTACCAATTAGGCATCAATTTTCTCATAAGGGTTCTCATGGAAAAGGAATCGTTATTGGAGGAAGTCGGGAGATGCCGAACGCACCTGCTTTTAGTGTAGCATCAGCCTTAAAAAGTGGAATAGGGTTGGTGACCATAGGTTGTACATGGGAAACTTATCAACAAATACGCGTATCGATTCCAGAAGCTACTTACCAACAAGTGGATCCTTTTCAGGAACCTTCGTGGGCGGATTTTGAGAGATACGGAGCAGCTGCTATTGGGATGGGAATGGGCAGAGAGGAAGAAGTTCAAAAGTTTATTATTAATTTTTTAAAGAACTTTCAGCAACCTCTTGTCGTAGATGCAGACGCCTTGTTTGCCATCGCAAACCATCTCGATCTATTAACGAAACGATCTTCACCTACCATATTAACTCCACATTTTGGGGAGTTTGCTAGACTGACAGGAAAGACTGTGAGTGAAATTGAAGAGCGGCCTTTTGAGTTAAGTAAGGAGTTTGCTGAAAAGTATAAAGTGTATTTAGTATTAAAAGGCCCTTTTACAATTATCACTGATCTGTCTGGGAGTCAATGGGTAAGCTCTACAGGAAATCCGGGTTTAGCAAAGGGTGGAAGCGGAGATGTGCTCTCAGGCATTATCTTATCTATGATTTTACAATCATCTACTTTGATAGATGCTATTGTAAATAGCTGTTGGATCCATGGCAAAACAGCCGATCTGTGGCTTGAAGATGGACATACCTCCTTTGCATTTACGGCAACGGATCTGATTCAAAGACTTGGTCACACAATTTCGTACGTGGAAAAGCGGTAGTTTGGTTCCCTTTGTCCTGGCGTAATGTTTGAGACAAAGGAGATGAGGGTGTGAAAAAGAGATTCCTCTTTTTAATTTTTGCCTCTCTTATGTTGATTCTAAGTGCATGTGGGGATCAATCTAAGGAAGATGTCATAGAAGGTTTGGAAAACAAACTAGAAAACCTTAATAGTTATAAAACCGAGGCGAAAATGACACTGAAAACAGGAGAAGAAGAGCAACAATATAATATTGAAGTATGGCATAAAAAGCCAGAGTATTACAGAGTAATGCTTAAAAACAATAGAGATGAGAAAGGAAGCCAAATCATTCTTCGAAATGATGATGGGGTATTCGTATTAACTCCTGCGTTAAATAAGAGTTTTAAATTCCAAAGTGACTGGCCATTTAATAGCAGCCAACCTTATCTCTATGCCTCTTTAGTGGATGATATTTTAAAAGATCCTGAAGCAACATTTGAAGCTACCGAAGACCACTACGTCTTTACTACTAAAACGAACTATCAAGATAATAAGAGTCTTCCGAAACAAGAGATTTACTTTGACAAAAAGTCCTATGCACCGGCGAAGGTGAGAGTGTTAGATAAAGACAATAATACCTTGGTTGAGGTGACTTATGCAGGTTTTGAGTTCGATAAGTCATTTGAGGACAATGCCTTTGATATGGAAACGAACATGACTAGTGGTGTTGATGGTGTTCCTGTAATGGCTAATGGGGATGGAGAGCAATTGGCTCAGGAATTAACTGTACTTTATCCATTAGTTACTCCTGAGGGCACTGAACTAGAAGAAGAAAAGCAAGTTCAGTTAGAAAATGGAGAGCGTGTGATTTTGACCTTTAAAGGTGATAAAAACTTTACTCTTATAGAGGAATATAAAGAGGTTCAGCCGACGAGTGCCTCTCAGACAGTAAATGTCGAAGGTGATCCTGTAAATTTAGGATTCACGATGGGAGCTTTGAAGGAAAAATCTCTAGAGTGGAGCTATAAAGGAATGGATTTCGTGCTGGCAAGTGAAGACCTAACTCAAGAGGAAATGATTGAGATTGCCCAATCTGTGACAGGACAAGGAGTAAAATAATAATTCACAGCAGGCTCAGGGATTTCCCCGGTCTGCTTTATTTTTTAGAAAATTAGGTTTGACACTTAGGTATCAGACGATAAATAATGAGAGAAAAAGGCGCACTTGAAAGGAGTCTTCACCTTGTCAAGCCACTCTTATTTTCGAGATACTTGGGTTGAGATTAATTTAGATGCAATTGAAAATAATATCATGGAACTAAAGACACGTTTGCCAAAAGGAAAAAAGATTTATGCGGTTGTAAAAGCGAATGGGTATGGCCATGGAGATGTGCAAGTTGCTAAAGTAGCGTTAGAGGCTGGTGCCTATGGACTTGCCGTTTCCCTTTTAGATGAAGCAATAAGCCTTCGCTTGGCTGAAATCCAAGCCCCCATTTTAGTTATGGGGAGAGTTAGACCAGAAGATGCTGTCTTAGCCGCCAAGTATGATATTACACTTGCCGTATTTCAAAAGGAATGGATGGAGGAAATGCCTCATCTAGAAAATCCTCTAAACATTCATTTGAAAATAGATACAGGAATGGGTAGGGTGGGCTTACGGACTGAAGAGGAAATGGACGAGATTATTTCTTTAGTCAAAACAAAGAATGTGCGGCTGACTGGTGTTTTCACCCATTTTGCGACGGCGGATGAGCCTGATTTAGATTATTATAATGAACAAAATCGACGATTCTCAATTCTTCTAGAAAGACTTAAATTTCTATATCCAAAACCATTTGAGGTTCATACAGGAAACAGCGCAGCTGCGCTAAGATTTCCAGAGGAAATGTATGACTCGGTGCGTTATGGAATTAGTATGTATGGACTTTATCCTAGTGATTGGGTGAAACAACATCCTCCCTTCCAGCTGACCCCAGCACTTTCTTTACAGAGTAAGCTTATTCATGTAAAAAAACTTCCACCAGGTGAATCTATTAGCTATGGGGCAACCTACACTACAGAAACGGAAGAGTGGATTGGTACAGTTCCTATTGGATATGCGGATGGATGGATTCGAAAGTTACAGGGCTCTGAGGTGTTGGTTGCTGGGGAAAGAGCGCAAGTGGTTGGAAGGATTTGCATGGACCAAATGATGATTCGTCTTCAGGGGCCGATTCCAGTCGGCACCCAAGTAACGATGATTGGTCAACAACAAAATCAAAGCATATCCATGGATGAGATTGCCCAGTATTTGGATACAATTAATTATGAAATTTCGTGTATGATTAGTAATCGTGTTCCGAGAGTTTACTTCCGTAAAGGAAATGTGCTCGAGGTGGTTAATGGGATTTTGCCCGAAAAAGTATAATTTGCATCCATTGGGTTATTATGGAATTATGGAGTGATAATGCAGTTTTAAATACCGTTTTTTACTGAAATACTTGAAAATGACTTTGCATTGACTATTAGTCGGTGGTATCATAAAAGAGGATGTAAATCGTTCGAATAGAGTTGATGGTGGAGGTGCATGGTAGTGTCCAAAGGATCCCAAGAAATTGTGATCAAATTACCTGAAAATCTTTTAACTGAGTTGGACGTGGTGCTTCAAATGGAAAATGGAGATCGTGATGAATTCATTTACAATGCTACAAAAATGTATTTGCGTGAGCGAAAGAAAACGCAAATTCGTGAAAAAATGCGACGGGGCTACATGGAAATGGCAAAAATCAATTTAAACATCGCTTCAGAATCCTTTCTAGCTGAAGAGGAGGCTGAAAACACCTCAGAGCGCCTAGTGAGTGGGGTGTAATGATTTGATCGTTAAACGTGGCGACGTTTATTTTGCTGATCTTTCACCAGTAGTTGGTTCGGAGCAAGGTGGCGTGCGCCCAGTCCTAATTCTCCAGAATGACATTGGGAATCGCTTTAGTCCAACGGTGATCGTAGCGGCCATTACTGCGCAAATACAAAAAGCAAAGCTTCCTACACATGTAGAAATTGATGCCAAAAAATATCGTTTTGAACGTGACTCGGTAATATTGCTGGAACAAATACGTACTATAGATAAGCAAAGACTAACAGACAAAATTACTCAATTAGATGAAACGATGATGAGTCGTGTAGATGAATCTTTACAAATTAGCTTAGGTCTTATTGATTTTTAAACAAAGCTGCCCAATGAGGGCAGCTTTTTTACAAGATAAGAAATCATTATGGCTCGCTTCGCGGAGCCACCATCTACCATGAAAATGGATTCCTAACCTTTGGGAATACCTTTAATAACAATATGACCAGGTCGAAATATACATTGGTGGATCCTGAAAAAGGATACCCTGCATAAGAAACGGGTTGTGA
Organism: Bacillaceae bacterium S4-13-56; assembly: GCA_040191315.1. Lineage (NCBI taxonomy): Bacteria > Bacillati > Bacillota > Bacilli > Caryophanales > Bacillaceae > Bacillaceae bacterium S4-13-56. Next base: position 50,402 of record JAWJLM010000020.1, read on the forward strand.
CGGTATAGAAGTACCATCTATTGTGACTAGATCACGTAAACAAAAGTTTTACAGGGTCTGTTTTCATACAAAAGTATAAAATTTGTCTATCTCCAGCGAAAAAGCATCATCGAGTAATCTTCGAAGTTTTTGCCCCGAGTAATCGCAGGAAGGAAAGCTACTTAAAGCTTCTTCGCAGAAACAAGTGTTTTTCTTGTTTCGAGGCGCTCTTGCACTTTTCTTATTATGTATAAACGGAAATTATATACGTTTTATACTTAAGTTTTTCTAACGTTTAGCTTAAAAGGTCAAATGGCTGTCCTGATTATTTGCAGAACCTTTAGAGAAATGGCACAATAATAATATTGTATGATGATGGAATAGATGGAGGGAAGGATATGGACCAAACCTTGAAGGCAATAGTGATGGAGCATAGTGATGAGATTATAAGAATGTGGCTTGAGGAAATTAAGAATCAGAAAAACGAACATACAGAGTCCATTTCTGTGGAAATGATGGAGTCTACCAATCGAGAATTTGTAAATGTTATATTCTCAAGTATAGAGAAACAAGGTTTAACTCAAGAAATTGATAAATTTTCAGAACGCTTAATTAATCTTGGCTGGCCATTAAGCTATTTAACAGAAGGGATGCATACCTTTCGTCGTGTAACCATTAATTTTATTTTATCTCAATCTAACGAAATACATACAGATTATATTGGCAAAGTGATGGATAGTGTCGATGCATGGGTGGACCCTATCATCACTAAGCTTGTGAATGAGTATTCTGGAAGCTGGGAAAACATTGTTTCTATTCAAAAGATGGCTTTACAGGAGTTATCTGCTCCATTAATTCCTGTTATGGACAATATTACGATTATGCCGCTTATTGGAACTATTGATACTGAACGTGCCAAACAAATTATGGAGAACCTTTTAGAAGGTGTAATTAAACATCATTCTGAGGTTGTTTTAATAGATATTACCGGTGTACCTGTAGTCGATACTATGGTAGCTCATCATATTATACAGGCTGCCGAGGCGGTTCGGCTTATTGGATCCACTTGTATCTTAGTGGGAATTCGTCCGGAAATTGCTCAAACTATTGTAAATTTAGGAATTGACCTTTCACGATTCCCGACAAAGAGCACATTGAAGAAAGGATTTGCTTCTGCTTTAGAACTTACTGACCGCAAAATAGTGGATGTAGGAAACGATGAAAAAGATATTGAGTCAATATTGTATTCACTAAATAAGGAGTGATCCTATGAGAATACCCATATTAAAGCTCCACAATTTCTTATTGATATCTATCCAAATAGATTTAGATGATCAAACGGCTATCCAGTTTCAAGAGGATTTGCTGAACAAAATTCATAGCTCAGGTGCAACGGGTGTGGTCATAGATTTAACTTCAGTTGATATTATTGATTCATTTATTGCAAAGGTTTTAGGTGATGTAGTTAGCATGTCAGATCTAATGGGGGCGAAAGTGGTTTTAACTGGCATTCAACCTGCTGTAGCTATGACGTTAATTGATCTTGGAATCCATTTGCAAGATGTTCCAACTGCGCTAGATCTAGAACAAGGGTTGATTAAACTTCGCCAGGAATTGGAGGAATGATCAGATGGACTTCCAATCCTGTGTACCAATAAAACAAGAATGGGATATTGTAGGGGCTCGACAGCTTGGCCGAGACATTGCAAAGACACTTGGGTTTGGTACGGTTGACCAAGCTAGAATTGCTACCGCAATTTCTGAACTAGCAAGAAATATCTATTTATATGCTGGTACAGGCCAAATCAATTTTGAAGTGATTGAAGATATGACCCACAAAGGATTATGTATTATCGCATCAGATAAAGGGCCGGGAATCCAAGAGATCAGTCAGGCCATGGAGGATGGGTATACCACTTCTGGTGGTCTTGGTGCTGGTTTACCTGGAGTGAAAAGATTAATGGATGAGTTCGATATTATCTCAAGACCTGGTGAGGGTGTGCAAGTAAAAGTTATGAAGTGGTTGCGATAGGGAGGATTTTTGGATGACTCTTGAACAAGAGTTAAAGACTTATAAAGAATTTCTTCGTCAATATATTCATAGTCAAGATGAACAAGCGTTATATCAGGCTGAGCAAATCATTAAACAACTAATCCAACATAATACCTCGCCTGAGGAAATTATTAATATTCATATACAAGCTATGGAACAGTTATATCCAAATTTAACAAATGAAATAAAAAACTCATTTAATTTTCTCCTTGAGGCTATGATATCTTATGGGCTCGCATATCAAGAGTATCAAGTCTTACGCGAAAAGCAGGTGGAAATTAAATCTGAAATTGAAGTAGCAGCAAATATGCAACAGACTTTATTGTCTACGAAAAAACCCACTATCAAAGGTGTGGATATTGGAGTAATTAGTGTACCTGCTAAGCAAATGAATGGGGACTATTATCATTTCATTGATGACCAACAAGATCATTTGGGTGTGGCCATTGCTGATGTGGTGGGAAAAGGAGTCCCAGCAGCGTTATGTATGTCCATGATCAAATATTCTTTAGATAGTTTTCCGCACGACCGCATAGAACCAACTCTAATATTAAAAAATTTAAATCGGGTTGTTGAAAAAGATGTGGATCCCAGCATGTTTATTACTATGTTGTTTGGTCTATACAATCTCAATGAACACGTATTTACGTATGCCTCAGCAGGACATGAGCCTGGATTTTATTATGAATCAAATACACAAACCTTTCATACGATGGATGGTAATGGATTAGTTTTAGGCGTGGATTCAAAGGTGAGCTATGCATCTTTTACTCAAAAAGTCGAAAAAGGGGATATGCTCATTCTTTTGACAGACGGTGTAACAGAATGTCGAAAGGGTGATCAATTTATCGAACGAGATGAAATTATACAGGTTCTTGAACAATATAAATCCTTACCTGCTCAGGAGATGGTGGAGGAAGTTTTTCGACATTTTGAGCGAATCCAGGATTTCGAATTGCGTGATGATTTCACTATGATTGTCTTGAGAAGAGGAACCAACTAAGTTTAGCTTCGTCAAAAAACGGGTACATTCTTGTCATGTCTATAATAAGGAAATTGCAGGAGGGTGAGTCATGGATTTAAGCGTCACGGTAGAAAATAAAGACCAAGAGATGGTGTTAGTTTTAGCTGGAGAAATAGATGCATACACTGCGCCGCAATTAAAAGAAAAGCTTTTGCCTCTTACTCAAGAAGAGGGCGCGGTTGTGAAAATTGACTTAACAGATATTCAATATATGGATAGTACGGGCTTAGGTGTATTTATCAGCGCATTAAAGTCAACCAAAGAACATAATAGTTCCATGAAACTTGTGAATTTACAAGAAAGGGTATATCGATTATTTAAAATCACGGGACTTATTGAGATTATGGATATTGATTCCACGCTGCGGGGTGTCGATTAATGGAGGAACAATTTGATTTCATTGAACTGAAGGTTCCTGCTAAACCAGAGTATGTGGGAGTGGTAAGATTAAGTGTTTCTGGGATTGCGAACCGCCTAGGTTTTTCCTATGATGATATTGAAGATATGAAGGTCGCTATTTCAGAAGCGATCACAAATGCAGTAAAGCACGCTTATAATGAAACTGGTGAGGGAGAAGTCACCATTGGCTTTGGAATATACATGAATCGTTTAGAGATCATGGTCTCTGACCGAGGGGAAAGTTTTAAATTAGAAGAGGTTAAAAAAGAAATAGGCCCCTATAAAGAAACGGAGGATGTAAGAGGATTACGTGAGGGGGGCTTTGGTCTTTACTTGATTCATACATTGATGGATAAGGTTGAAATTAATAATAATTCAGGAGTGATCGTCCTTATGACCAAATACCTTACAGAGAATGAGGTGGGGTTTAATGGCGACCAAATCTCAACCACACAATAACCGTGAGGATGAGGTTTACCAATGGATTTCTGTGCTACAAAAAAATCCACAGGATGAGGAAACTCAAGAGAAAATCGTAGTGTCCTATAAGCATCTTGTGGAATCAATCGCAAGGAAATATTCAAAAAGTAGTCCCATTCATGAAGACTTAGTTCAAGTAGGAATGTTAGGGTTACTAGCAGCCATCCGTAGGTATGACCCATCTTTAGGTAAATCATTTGAATCATTTGCCATCCCTACCATTATTGGTGAAATCAAAAGATTTATTCGCGATAAGACATGGAGTGTCCATGTTCCAAGAAGAATAAAGGAATTAGGTCCGAAAATTCGGAATGCTGTGGAGGAGCTGACCACTGATCTTCAACGTTCACCTACAGTGCCAGAAATTGCAAAGCATATCGGAGCTTCTGAAGAAGAAATACTAGAGACAATGGAAATGGGAAAAAGTTACAAAGCCCTTTCTGTTGATCGAAAAATTGAAGCGGATTTCGATGGAAGTACCGTGACCATCCTTGATCTAATTGGGAAGCAGGAGAACGGGTTTGAACATGTTAATCAACAGCTACTTCTAGAAAAAATCCTTCCTATTTTATCGGAAAGAGAACAGGAAATATTACGATATACCTATTTTGAAAATTTAAGTCAAAAAGAAACCGGAGAATTATTAGGAATTTCTCAAATGCATGTATCCCGATTACAACGAAGAGCCCTTCGTAAACTTCGAGCAGCTCTTCAAACGGAAACATCGGAGGTCTATTATTGAGTTTTGAAGAAGCAAAAGTACAAGTTGATGTGTATCAAAGGCCAAAGTCAGGAAACCACGAATGCGGAGATAGTTATGTATATTATGAATCGGATAACCAATTCATTTGCGCATTAGCTGACGGCTTAGGGAGTGGAAGGTTTGCTAAGGAATCTTCAGAAATTGTGGTTGATGTAATTAGATCAAACGCGCATCATTCCATAGAAGAGCTCATTATTAAATGTAATGAGGTACTCCTCTCCAAACGTGGGGTTGTCCTAGGGATTATCAAAATTGATTTTGATAAACAACGTTTTTCATACACTACCGTTGGCAATATCGGTATCATTGTTGTTGATCATTCCGGAAAAAAAGTTAGAAACATACCCAATGCTGGATATCTATCAGGGTACGCACGTCCATATAAGATTAAACATGAAACTTTACCAAAAGATGCTTTATTTTTAATGTATTCTGATGGGGTAAATGAACGCTTTTTCCATGACCGTTCCATAAATTCTAGAAGTTGCAAAGAAATTATCGATTATTTTAAGGGGGTTTACGGAGATCAAATAGATGATGATACAACCTTAATTGCCTTTCAATATCATGGAGATGGATGAGACAGAAGTTTTTTTGTTTATAAAGATGATTCCTCATATAATCATTAGAGGAATCATCTTTTTCATTTGCAAAATTATTTATGTAATTTCCTTGCACCTAAATCAACACCCCGGCACTTAACCACCTAACCTTATTGAACTGAAGAAAATCGTCACATAAATTTTCGAAAATGGCATATAGAAATGGAGTGGACGGCTCTCAAACAAAGTTATTAGCACTCAAGTGAAGTGTCCAGCTCGCAAATCACAAGACCGTCACTGCGATTTAAAATACCGTCACTTAAAACAGACTCTTTAGCACTCAAAATTTTCAAACCATCACTTAACGTATAAAATCAGCACCCAATGATTTTTAGTAGCACCTAAATGATTCAAAGATTGCGAATGTGACTAAACATGAGGGCATTGACGGAAAGGATCGGTTTCCAGAGCTGCTTGTCTTAGGTTTGTCGCTGTCCCTTTTTGACTTTTTAGAGAAACGCCATTATGCGCTTTAAGTAGAGTTTGGTACAATAGAAGCTGTGATAAAGGAGGATACATATATGAGTGAAACACGTAACCAAGAACAATTAATTATTCAATGGATTGCAGAAGATACAAAAATAAAAAAGGTGAGCATTGAGAAAGTTATTGGATTGTTATCAGAAGGAAATACGGTTCCATTTATTGCGCGCTACCGCAAAGAATTGACAGGTGCATTAGATGAAGTTCAAATCAAAACGATTCAGGACAAGTGGGAATATGGACAAAATCTTGAAAAGAGGAAAGAAGAAGTTATTCGTTTGATTGATGAACAGGGCAAACTCACACCGGAGCTTCAAAAAGAAATTCTAGAATCCAAACAACTTCAAAAAGTAGAGGATTTATATCGTCCATATAAACAAAAACGCAGAACAAGAGCTACCATCGCTAAAGAAAAGGGGTTAGAACCTTTTGCTGAAATGGTATGGAAACAAGAAACTTTTGAGTTAGAGAAGGAAGCTGAAAAGTACCTTTCAGAAGAACATGAGTTACATACAATCGAGGATGTTTTAGCAGGAGTACAGGACATCATGGCAGAGTGGATTTCAGATGATCCTAAATTTCGCGATTATATAAGAGAAGATACTTTCCGAAAAGGAACTATATCCTCCCAAGTTAAAAAACAAGAAAAAGACGAAAAAGGCGTATTTGAGATGTACTATGAATATGAAGAGGGGATTAGTAAGGCGGCCTCACACCGGATTCTAGCCTTAAATCGAGGAGAAAAAGAAGACATACTTAAAGTCTCTATAGTCCCACCTATTGATCACATTCTTGAATACTTAGATCGACAAATTATTAAAACTTCGGACGCTTCCATCAGCAAGCTTTTAAAGGTGACTGTGGAGGATGCATACAAACGCTTGATCCAGCCCTCTATCGAAAGGGAAATCAGAAATACATTGTCGGAAAAAGCGGAAATACAAGCCATTGATGTTTTCTCAAAGAACCTACGGAACCTGCTATTGCAACCACCATTGAAAGGAAAAGTGGTTCTGGGTGTTGACCCAGCCTATCGAACAGGTTGTAAACTTTCAGTTATAGATGAAACAGGGAAAGTAAATCTAATAAAAGTAATGTATCCAACTCCTCCAAAAAATGAGAAAGAAGCTTCTGAAAAGCTTTTATTAGAAATTTTTAAAACACATCAAATTGAGTTGATTGCAATCGGAAATGGGACAGCTTCTCGTGAGACGGAACAGTTTATTTCGGATGTTATTAAAAAACATAAACTAGATATACCGTATATGATCGTGAACGAAGCAGGAGCAAGTGTCTATTCTGCCTCTGCTCTTGCTCGCGAAGAATTTCCAGACCTTCATGTGGAAGAAAGAAGTGCGGTGTCCATTGCACGACGTGTTCAAGATCCTTTAGCTGAATTGGTGAAAATTGATCCAAAGTCTATTGGTGTCGGGCAATACCAGCATGATGTTAGTCAAAAGCAGCTTTCTGAATCCTTGCAGTTTGTTGTAGAAACAGCTGTAAACCAAGTAGGAGTGAATGTAAATACGGCTTCCCCTCCACTGTTACAATATGTATCTGGACTTTCCAAGGCTGTGGCAACCAATATTGTGAAAAAGCGTGAAGAGGAAGGGAAGTTTAAAACTCGTAAACAATTGAAGGATATCCCAAGACTTGGGGCGAAAACTTATGAGCAAGCTATCGGATTCTTGCGTATTATGGATGGAGAAGAACCCCTTGATCGGACACCAATACATCCAGAAACTTACCCACATGCCCAAGCTCTATTACAAAAAGTGAATTGTACAACAGCTGACCTCGGAACAGATGAACTGAAGAAAAAACTTCAAGGCTTATCCTTATCTGAGCTATCTGAAGAAATAGGGATTGGTATTCCAACCCTACAAGATACACTGGACGCCTTAATCCGACCGGAACGAGATTTACGTGATGACCTTCCGAAACCTCTATTGAAAAAAGATGTGCTTTCATTGGAAGATTTAAAACAAGGAATGGAGCTTCAAGGAACAGTTCGTAACGTAGTAGACTTTGGTGCATTTGTTGATATTGGAGTAAAACAAGATGGACTTGTCCATATATCGAAGCTATCTAATTCATTCGTGAAACATCCATTAGATGTTGTATCCGTTGGAGATGTTGTTACAGTCTGGGTTGAAACCGTCGATGCTGATAAAGGTCGAATTGCATTGACCATGGTAGGATAATATGAAAAAGAACCGGACATAATTTTATGCCCGGTTTTGTATTATTTCTTTGTTTCTATGAAAGGGCGCAGCAAGCTTCACCCAACAAGGATGAAAAATTTAATATTTTATTTTCATGGGAGTAATACCCCTACCTCAAGTCTTAAGGGAAACAAAAAGAGTAGGTGGGGGATACACTTGCCTGTAAATGTCCGATTGGTTCAAGGGCCTTTAGGCCATGCCCTTGGGTGCTAACAATCAGTGAGGGGACTGCCAACTGATTGAAGTTTCACTTTATTGAATGGCAAATTTTCGCATATCCTTCCATAGGTTTATTGGTGCCACGAGAGAAGACTCCTTCTTAAACCTAATAAGGTAAGGGGAGTAGTTCAATTAGTAGACAGTTCCTACTATCAATAAGTATGATAGGTACAGCTATTTCTATGTCTGTGTACGCCTGTAAAAAAACCAACATTGGTTCAGCATGCGAATTTGGTTTTTGTTTTTCTCCAGAAAGGCTTTGGTCATTTGTTTTTGAAACCAGTTAGGCATGGGCTGCACCTCTCTTTCATTGGTTTACTTCTTTACTACCCGTAAGACAACTATTAGCAAACCTATTTGTTTTAAAATATGATGAATCCTAAAAAAACGTGCAAGGTGTGAAATAAATGGATCAGGATCAACTTCATCGATGGGTGTCAGAGATATCAGCAAAGTATTTTCATATCTCTTTTAACGACAAAGTATCGTTTAATTCACGTCTTCGTACTACAGGTGGGCGTTATATTCCTTCTCAGCGCAAAATAGAATTAAACCCTAAGTATTTACATGAGTTGGGTGAAGAAGCCATGGAGGGGATTATTAAACACGAACTATGTCACTATCATCTTCATATTCAAGGAAAAGGGTATCAACATCGAGACCCTGAATTTAGAGAGTTATTAAAGAAAACCGGATCACCACGCTTTTGCAGTCCACTTCCATCCAATCAAAAAAAGCAAACCATTCATAGTTATAGATGTAAACAATGTGGGCAAGTCTATAACAGGAAGAGGAAAATAGATGTCAAAAGATATAGGTGCGGACACTGTCGAGGAAAGTTGGAAAAGCAATAATTTAGCATATTTTTCAAGTTGAAAAAGAGGTTGACGAATGATTAGACTCATGTTAAATTAATAAAGCCCCAAAAAGAGACAAGCTTTCTTCAAAATAAGTCAAGTTTTTTTGGAAAAAGTTCTTGGTTTTTGGGTTTGACAGACGGCTTTAAATGTTATAAGATATTTATCGTCGTAAGATTATTCCACCGTAGCTCAGTGGTAGAGCAATCGGCTGTTAACCGATCGGTCGTAGGTTCGAGTCCTACCGGTGGAGCCAAATGGAGAAGTACTCAAGTGGCTGAAGAGGCGCCCCTGCTAAGGGTGTAGGTCGTGTAAGCGGCGCGAGGGTTCAAATCCCTCCTTCTCCGCCATTTATTTTTTTTTGCCTTTGGCCCGTTGGTCAAGCGGTTAAGACACCGCCCTTTCACGGCGGTATCACGGGTTCGAATCCCGTACGGGTCACCATTTTTAATTT
>JAWJLM010000021.1 GCA_040191315.1 Bacillaceae bacterium S4-13-56
TCACGGGTTCGAATCCCGTACGGGTCACCATTTTTAATTTAATACGGTCCGGTAGTTCAGTTGGTTAGAAAGCCTGCCTGTCACGCAGGAGGTCGAGGGTTCGAGTCCCGTCAGGACCGCCATATCCATATAATTGGGGTATAGCCAAGTGGTAAGGCAACGGATTTTGATTCCGTCATGCGTAGGTTCGAATCCTGCTACCCCAGCCAAACTTACTTCTTGAATAATCTTCATTGAAGATTTTGCGAGGAGCGTAAGCATCATCGATTAATCTTGCAACGTGACGAGCAACAAGCAACACATCACCGAATAATCTGCGAGTAACCCCGAAGCACACAGCTTCTGTGAATAGGCTGGTAGATGCAGGGGTTTATTAGATGAAACAACTAAATGAGTAAGATCATGTACAAAACATGAGCCATTAGCTCAGTCGGTAGAGCATCTGACTTTTAATCAGAGGGTCGAAGGTTCGAGTCCTTCATGGCTCACCATTTAAATATGCGGGTGTGGCGGAATTGGCAGACGCGCTAGACTTAGGATCTAGTATCTTATGATGTGGGGGTTCGACTCCCTTCACCCGCACCACTTTCTGTTTATGCGGTCGTGGCGGAATGGCAGACGCGCTAGGTTGAGGGCCTAGTGGGAGGTAATCCCGTGGAGGTTCAAGTCCTCTCGGCCGCACCAAAAAACTAATTTAAAAAATTTGTTGACATGTAATTGATAAAATGATATGATATTACTTGTCGCTTCGAAACAAGAGCGCCCGTAGCTCAATTGGATAGAGCGTTTGACTACGGATCAAAAGGTTAGGGGTTCGACTCCTCTCGGGCGCGCCATTACGGGAAGTAGCTCAGCTTGGTAGAGCACTTGGTTTGGGACCAAGGGGTCGCAGGTTCAAATCCTGTCTTCCCGACCACTTACAATAATATGTTCTCTTGAATGTACTGGTGTGGTTACGAGCAATTACTTCTTATGAATTAGCTGCGAGTTTCCCCGAAGTATGAACATCATCGAGTATGCTTGTAGATGCAGAAGCAAAGCAATCTCATATTACGAGCGTAAGGTAATAAAATTTGATATCTATTATTATGCGGGTGTAGTTTAGTGGTAAAACCTCAGCCTTC
>JAWJLM010000022.1 GCA_040191315.1 Bacillaceae bacterium S4-13-56
TTGCGTCCTTATTTTTCAATAAGTTTGCCTTTTGCGAATACGTTTATTTACTTGAACAATATTATTGTAACCCTCCTTTCGAACTACATTTTTTGTAGGTTTTTCTACAAAAAAGGATAAAATACCCTTTATTTAGACATATTCTATCATAATTTAGCAAGGCCCGCTATGACTTATTTAATATTTTAAAAATTTAAGCATTTAAGAATATTCAGATAAAAGTGTTTTGATAATGGTGAAGAGAGTGTGAAAATCCGATAGATGCTGGGTGCAATCGTAAATGCTGTAATTATTTTTTATAAAGTCTCCTGAAATTTTTTTTCGCTTTATCATTTTACATACAAAACTTTGTCTCATTTTGATGTGTCTGTAAAATAGTTAATTTTATGTAAATTTTGATGGGAGTAATGACATAGATTCACAAATTTAAATTAACATTATCTTTAATTCTAGTTAATAAACCATTGCTAAACTAAAAATGGTTTCTATTAGAGTGTTAGTTATTAATAATTTAATAGAAAAAGAGAAGGAGGAATAAAAAGGCTTGAAAATAGTATGAAAACTTTAAATGGATCTTTGGCTTTTCTAATGGTTATAGGAACAGTCGCACCAAGCACAATGATACCTGAATCTGCTAAAGCTGACATTCACAGGATGGCTTAGGTGATTCTGCAATGCTAATAGTATGATTATGTATCAGAAAAATTGGGAGGTTATATATTTGTACAAGCTTAGAAGGAACAAGTGGATTCAAGTTTTACTTGTGTTTATGTTGTTGGCCACTAATTTTAGCTATGTGGGACCAATTTCAACGCAGGCAGCATCTGATTCTACTAATGCTAGTGATCTATTTTTCTCTGAATATATAGAGGGAGGTAGTTATAACAAAGCAGTAGAGATATACAATGGGACAGGTTCAGAGGTGGATTTAAGTATATATACTATTGAGATATATACAAATGGAGCTGTCGAAGCTTCTAGAAGTATTTCTTTAAGTGGTACGTTACCAAATGATAATGTCTTTGTCGCCTCACATACTAGTGCGAATTCTATTATTCTAGATGTTGCTAACAGGACAACTGGTTCTATTAATTTTAATGGTAATGACGCTGTTGTACTAAAAAAAGACAGTACTATCATTGATGTGATTGGGCAGATTGGGAATGATACAGATTTACTCAAAGATAAAACTTTGGTTCGAAATGCATCTATTTCATCAGGTGATCCTGATGGTTCTGATGACTTTGATGAAATACAAGAATGGGCAAGCTTTCCTAAGGATACGTTTTCTCATCTTGGAACACATGAGTATGCAGGGATTGCAGAAACTCAAGTGTCGCCTGTGAATGCCTCTGTTTCAGGGGAAGTTTTTGCCGGGACATCAGTAGAATTATCAACTTCTACAGAAGGAACAACCATTTATTATACGAATGATGGAACAACTCCAACAGTCGAAAGTACAGTGTATACTGTACCAATAGAAATTACAGATGCTATAACGATTAAAGCAATTGCTGTCAAAGAGGGTTTAGATGATAGCCCTATTGCAACATTCGACTATACAATTAAAGAAGCTACAGAACCAGGAGTACCAGAAATAGTTACGATTGAGTCAGTTAGAGCAACAGATGCTGATGGTAATCTAGAAAGGGAAGGTGACCTTGTAACTATTGAAGGAAATGCAACTGTTGATCAAGGTGTTCTTTCAAGCCGTACCGATTTCTACATTCAAGATGAAACAGCGGGAATTAACATTTTTAAGTTTAGCGATTTAGATTTAGATATAAATGCTGGTGACCGTGTTCGTGTAACAGGTACACTAGACCAATACAATGGTCTTGCAGAGCTTGTGCCGGATTCTGCAGATGACGTCACTGTTGTTGATTCAGGAAATGCTCTACCAGAACCAGTGGAAAAGTCTATTGCTGAACTAGAGGATTTCCATGTTGTTGAACATTTAGAGGGTTCACTTGTTAAAGTTGAAGGAGAACTTACAACAATTGGTACAAATTCAACTTTAATTGATGAAGAAGGAAATAATTTTACCGTTCGTAATGGAAATGGACAAGTTTCATTTGCAGATTACGAAGCTGGAGATTACATTTCTGTAACGGGAATTGTTTCGCAGTACGATTCTAGCTCTCCCTATACAGATGGTTATCAAATCTTCCCGCGTGAACAGTCAGACATTGCTGATGTTGTTCGGGTAGTTGTTGATCATACTCCGTTACTTGAAGTATACAAAGGAAACGACATCACTTTTACTGCAGATGTTAGTGATGTTTTATCTGTATCCTTATTCATTGCTCCGTTAAATGATAGCAACTATACAGAAAAAACAATGACACAAAATGAAGAGAGAACCTATGAGGTTACCTTACCAGCTAACGAAGTTCCTCAGGAGGGTTTCCAATACTATATTGAAGCTGTGAATGGTGATCAAACAGAAACTTCCGGTGACGCAGCTAATCCACATCAAGTAAGTGTAGTAGAAGATACAACAGGACCAATCTTTGAGAATACGGTCCCTGCTCAATCTACACAGGTTGAAGATCGTACACCAGATATCTCATTCAGTATGTTTGATGAAAGCGGAATAGATTTGTCCACTTTTGTTATGACCATTGATGGAACTGATGTAACATCTGAAGCAAGTGTTAACAGCGGTTTTGTTTTATATACTCCAACAACAGATTTAGCATTAGTTCACCACACTGTTGAAGTAACTGCAGCAGATTCAAAAGGCAACTCTAATTCAAAATCATGGACTTTTGAGGTCGTAGAAGCTTTCCAAGGTGGAAACCATTATAAAGGAACGACACACAACCATACAGAAATTTCCCATGATGGAGATGGTTCTCCACAAGAGGCTTTGGATGCTGCTATGTCAAACAACTATGATTGGTTTGCTTTCTCAGACCATTCTCATGATATTGATCCTGAATTGGCTGATCAAGATACTGTTGATAAAAACGGTATGCCAGAACGTACAGGAGGAGAAGAGTGGGAACTAACCAAACGACTTGCTGATGAAAGAACAGTAAATGGTGAATTTGTTGTATTCCCTGCATTTGAAATGACATCTACAGAGTGGGGTCACTCAAATGTATTCGGTACAGAAAACTTTATCGATCGTAAAATGGATAACGGACGATATCAGGATTTACTTCAATATTATGGATGGGTATTAAAATATGATAGTGCTGTAGCGCAGTTCAATCATCCAAGCTGGCCAGATGGAGCATTTAACAACTTCATGCCATACGACAAAGAAGTTGACCAACTATTCACGATGCTTGAAGTTGGAAATGGTTCAGGGCACTACGAATATTTTAATGCAGAAGATATATGGTTAAACGCACTTGATCTAGGGTGGAAAATTGCACCAACCTATGGTGAAGATAACCATGATGCAACATGGGGAGAAACTTTGAAGCGTACTGTCATCGTTTCAGATAATTTAACTCAAGATTCCTTGTTGAACTCTATGCGCCATTTGCGTGTTTACATGACGGAAGATCCTAACTTCACAATGGATGTAAAAGCAAACGGTCGATATATGGGGTCCACCATTGATAGCCAAACATTGAACTTTGATATTTCAGGGCAAGATAATGTTAATGAATCTGAATCAAATGATTATGCATATCTACCCGGTGAATATGTATCAGATGATAGAATTGAAAAAGTAGAGTTAATCACTAATGGAACCCGAGTTGTAGATTCCATTTCTCCAATGACAAAGGATTTTGCATGGAATCCAACTGTAGAAGTAACTGGTCAACAGTGGTTTGTTGTAAAAGTTACGCAAAAAGATGGCGAGCAAATGTACTCGTCTCCAATCTGGTCTAAAGCAGTTCCATATGATTTGAAAATAAATGGAATTGGTCTTGTTGGAGATGCCGCCATTGCAGGTAATCCCTTAACGTTAGAAGCAGGTATTACCAACTTAGGTACAGGCGATGTGAGCAATTTAGATGTAACTTTCTACTATGACAAAGAAGATGAAGAGCATAAAATTGGAACGACTGCAATTGATTCACTTCCGTCTAATGTTGCTGAGACTGCAAGCGTTACTTGGGAATTACCTGTCGCTGGAAATCACAACATCATTGCGGTTATTGAAAATATTGAGGGTGATGCCACTACCGATAATCGTTTTGAAAAAATGCTTGAAGTAAAAGAACCATTAGGAATTACTGTGATGGTCGATGCGTCCCATAAGAACATGAATACTTCCACTGATACTGGATCATATTCAGATAATCTAGGTGCATTCATGTCCCTTATTTCAGGTGAAGCTTACACAGTCGTAGAAAATACGGAAACATTAACAGATGAATTGTTGGCTGATGTAGAGATTCTAATGCTGACTCACCCAGGGGAAGATCTTACAGCTGCAGAAAATACGGCAGTAAGTAATTTTGTTAAAAACGGTGGATCACTAATGGTTCTTGATGCAAGTAACTATAATAATGATCCTACTGTAAACAATGATCTTTTAGAAGAAATGGGTTCAACCATCCAAATTAATAACGATGGAATCTTTGATGTAAGTGCAGATGGAAACTTCTGGAGTAATCCAAATAGCATGAAGCATGCTGTTCGATTATATCCAGATCTTGTTGACAATTACATTACAGACCGTGTTGAATTTTTAGATTATTACAGTGGTGCAAGTTTATTTAAAGTTGGCGGCGAGAAATTAACTAACAGCGATACGGTTACTGTTCTTGCATTTGGGAATGAAACAACATACCAGAATTATGGAGGCAACACCGGCTATTTTGAATATGATACGACTGAAGCGGGCGGTTCTGAAATTCCTTCCATTGCAGTTGAAACAGTAGGCGAGGGTAAAGTATTCGTTTCTGGTATGAATGTATTTAATGACAAACAGCTCGACGAAGGTTTTGAAGAAAAAGGAAATGATGAGTTTGCCGTTAATGTTGTGAATTGGCTTGCTAATCGTGGCACAGCGTTAACAGATATTAATGTGGCGCGTGACCTATCCGATGGTGAAGAGGTCGTCGTTGAAGGAGTTGTAACTTCGGATTCTAACACTTTCTTTGATGCGTTTTATGTGGAAGATGAAACAGGCGGAATTATGGCTTATAAAGAAGTACCAGCTGATTCCTTAGAGCTAGGTGACCGTGTTCGTGTCTATGGCCATATTAAAAACTTCGAAGGTAATCTCGAACTTGAATTTGATGATTTCGAAAAGGATGTTATCGAATTAGGTGAAGGTGAACCAAAAGAACCAACAGTAGTAACAACTGGTGAGGCTTCTGAAGATGGGTACCAAGGTATGCTCGTTAAGGTTACAGGGTCTGTGGTATCTAAATATGATGAAAATTCTTATATCATTAATGATGGATCAGGAGATATTTTAGTATTTACAGATGGATATATTGTTAACCAAAGTGGACCAGTTCCAGACCTCAACCCTGGAGATACTCTTGAAGCCGTAGGACTTGCTGGTACATTCTCAGACGGTAAACGAATCCGTGTAAGGAATACACAGGAGTTAATAGGAACAAAAGTAGATGATGAAGACCAAGGTGAAACGCCAAGTGAGGACAATGAGGTAACTATAACTGACGAAACGATTGATGAAGTTTCTGATGGAGGCGTCCTTGATATTTCGCTTGGAGCCGATATGGGGCTTCCTGAAATCCATGTTTCTTTAACTGCAAGTCAAATAGAAAGTTTAAAAGAAAGAAATATTTCAGTTAGCATAGACAAAGGCGATGTTAACCTATTAATTCCAAGCTCTGCCTTTAATGGAGACGCTGAAGTAACGATTATAATTGAAAAGTTAGAGGATATTACTACCGCCTATAGTAGTGTATATGACTTTGAGATTGTTCAAGAAAACTTAATGAATGATTTTGATGAACCTTTAAATGTTACCTTTACAATTAAATCAGACAAATCCACGGATGAGCCACTTAGTGTCTTCTATTGGAACCCAACTACAGAAGAGTGGGAAGAGATTGGTGGTACTGTAGAAAATGGTGCTGTCTCTGCTGATTTAACTCATTTGAGTACTTATGCGGTATTTGAATCATTACAAAAAGATGGAGATGCAACAGACCCAGAAACAGGAGACACTTCTGATGAACAAGGCGAAGATGGAGATGCAACAGACCCAGAAACAGGAGACACTTCTGATGAACAAGGCGAAGATGGAGATGCAACAGACCCAGAAACAGGAGACACTTCTGATGAACAAGGTGAAGATGGGGATGCAACAGACCCAGAAACAGGAGACACTTCTGATGGACAAGGTGAAGATGGGGATGCAGCAGACCCATCCATAGGAGATCCTTCTGATGGGAATGATAATGGAGAACTTCCAGATACAGCAACGACAATGTATAACTGGATTGCCGTAGGGTTGCTATTACTTATAGCTGGATCTGGGGTCCTTTTAGTAAATAGAAGAAGAAATGCTTAAAAACAACCAAAAGATGTAACCAAATGTAATTTGGTTACATCTTTTTTTTAACAGATAGGAAAGTATAAAACTTTCCTATCTGTATAAGTGCAACTAAGGCATTCGCCACAAAGGCTTGACGGATGCCAAGTTTTCTAAGAAAGAATAAGAAAGAAAAATTTGTCTTGCGCAAGCGCCCTATCGACTAGATTCGGTTCCCTCCTCTCCTTCGATAAGTCAACATCGATGAAGGAGGTTCGGTTAAAAACGCAACATCGTGTTTGGACTGCGATTATTCGTTCCACCGAAATGATTTGCAACACCGAACGGACTCGCATCCTGCGAGCCCTCGTGAACCGTGTTTCCTATATCTCGGAGGATCGTAGGCTAAAACCGCCACATCGTGTGGCAACGCCTACGTGACCCACATCCTGTGGGCCTCACCGCCTTACGTCGATGATCGAGGGCGCTTGCGCTTTTCTTATGTGGCAGGCAACGGCGATAACTTGGTGGTGAAAGCCCACTGCATACTTGACGGTAGGAACTGTTAGCTAATGGCAAGGGTATCTCTCGTGAGGAAGGATCTGAAGGAAGGCGGAGGAGAATTCTATAACTGACGAACAGCAACTATATATAAGGCCTGAATTGGGGAGGACGAATCTGCTAAACAAGATAAAGTCCTATACTACCCGAACCCCATACAGTAAATATAGCAGTTACATGACCTAAGATCAGGAATCCTTGATAAAGAATCTATATGGAAACGACGGAGGGTGCTCTACAAGAAAGCGCTTGCCCATGTTTCTAACTTTGAGTGAGATTAACCGACTCTATAAATGGAAAAGCTGTTTATGGAGGGTGATGAGAATGCAGCTGGATTATGAACTTGTTTTTGGAATGGATAAGCAGATGCACTTGTTTAGCTATTTAGTAATTTCATTAATTATAGGTTTGATGATGATAGCCTTTTCAGATAAGAATGTAGCCAATAGAAGAGTAGGATACATATGGATGATCTTAGTAACTTTTGGGATTTTCGAAGAGTATAGACAGTACTTACTGCCTAATAGGAGTGCTGAGTTTTTAGATGTAGTTGCCAATATGTTGGGTGTAAGCATGGGATTGGGAGTGGCGGTGCTTATTGGATATGTTTTTAGAAATAGACGTAATTTTGCTACTAAGGGTATTGTGGTATACGGTATTATCTTAATTCCGTTGATTTTGGGTTTATTGTTCATAAATGAAAGACCATTTGTTACATTTGATGAACCTACCCAAGAGAAAAGATAGCGTGTCGGTAGGGCCGGTTCTCAGCAACACAACCACGAACTATACTCTACTCCTTGGTTCCCTCAAGCCAATCCTTGTAACATTCGGGGCAAATGGTTTGACATTATTGGTGAAAAAGTGAACAGTGTGAAACTTGTCATCAAGAAGGTTTTCCTCGCAATAAAAGCATGTTGTATTCAAAGATATTCACTTCCTTTTCGTGAGATATCTTTACTATTCCTATTTTCTTAATTCATATACAATATTGGTAGGGACGGTTCTGAGCAACATGCTGGTCGGACCACTGTGTTGGTGAGAACCGTCCCCACCAGCACCACCGCACCACCGCACCACCAGCACTATCAGCACTATAAGGAGGTTTTTGGATGGGAACTGTGAAAACGAGATTAACACGACAAGAAGTGCCGGAGCAACAAATGTGGGATTTAAGTGATTTGTTTCAAAGCCGGGAAGAGTGGCAGAAGGAATTAAAGATGATCGAAGAAGTGACTACGAATGTCACTAAATTTAAAGGGAAACTTGGGGAGTCTGGCCAGACCATGCTTCAATGCCTAGATGCATATGAGAAGTTGGTGCAGCGACTAACTGTCCTTCTTACCTATGCGAGTTTAAAGCAATCTGCAGATAGTTCGGACCCTGTTAATCAAGGGGATGCGTCCAGAGCCTCTGATGTGGCATCTGTTGTTGGTGCTAAACTTTCGTTCGTGGAGTCTGAGATTATTGGTTTACCAGAAGAAACGGTCAAACAGTTTTTAGCAGAAGAGCCGCAACTTCAACCTTTTGCCAAATACATATCGGAATTACAAGAGAAAAAAGTTCACGCACTTTCGTTAGAAACGGAAGAAGTGCTTGCTGCTTTAGGTTCTACTTTTAATGCGCCTTACGTTATCTATAATCGAGCCAAGCTTTCAGACATGTCTTTTGATTCTTTTGAAAATGAAAATGGGGATAGGCTTCCAAATTCATTCGCTTTGTATGAAGAAGGATATGTGGCTGAACCATCCACAACAACTCGACGAAATGCTTTTGATTCTTTCGTAAGCACTTTGAAGCAATACAAAAATACAGTGGCAGCTACCTATGCGACTCAGGTGAATCAAGAAATTGTAACCTCTCGTTTACGTAAGTTTGACTCTGTGACAGATATGCTTTTGCAACCACAACAAGTTACGAAAGAAATGTACCATAATCAGCTCGATGTCATTCAAAAAGAGTTAGCCCCACATATGCGTAAATACGCGGAATTAAAGAAAAAGGTTTTAGGGTTAGATAAAGTTATGTTTTGTGATTTAAAGGCTCCGCTTGATCCGGAATTTAAACTGGAAACTTCCTATGGAGAGGCCTGTGAAACCATACTAGATTCCTTGCAAATTATGGGTCCGGAATACAGTAATATGGTGAAAAGGGCGATGGAAGAACGTTGGGTAGATTATTCGGATAATGTTGGAAAATCGACGGGGGCTTTTTGTAGTAGTCCTTATGGAGTTCATCCCTATATTCTCATGACGTGGTCGAATTCCATGCATGGTGCTTTTACTTTAGCCCATGAATTGGGGCATGCTGGACATTTCTATTTAGCTGCGGAAAATCAACGGTTAACGAATACAAGACCCTCTCTTTACTTTATTGAGGCACCATCTACTATGAACGAAATGCTTCTTGGAAACTATTTGTTTTCTAATACGAAAGATGCTCGTACGAAACGATGGGTTATTTTGCAGCAGCTCGGGACGTACTATCATAACTTTGTGACCCATTTGCTTGAGGGGGAGCTACAACGAAGAGTTTATTCCTTAGCTGAGTCTGGGGAACCTTTGACAGCCAATGTATTATCGGGCTTGAAGGGCTCAATCTTGAGGGAGTTTTGGGGAGATACTGTGGAAATTGATGAGGGTGTGAGTCTGACTTGGATGCGCCAGCCTCACTACTACATGGGACTCTATCCTTATACGTATTCCGCTGGATTAACGGTTTCTACTCTCGTTTCTCAAAACATATTAGAAGAAGGCAAGCCTGCTGTTGACCGTTGGCTTGAGGTATTGAAAGCAGGTGGAACATTAAGACCACTTGATCTTATCAAAAAAGCCGGGGTCGACATGTCCAAACCAGACGCCATCAGCCAAGCCGTCGCACATGTTGGAAAACTAGTGGATGAACTGATCGAAAGCTACAAATAGCTCACGTTTTTTTGTTAGTGTGGCGTGCTGATAGGGACGGTTCTCACCAACACACTTGTTACGATGACTGTTATTTTTCGGGTGGTGACAGGCACGGCCCGAAAAATCTTTATCCCGGATGAACGGACAGTAGTACCCCCACCTCAAGCCTTAAGTGAAACGAAAAGAGTAGGTGGGGGATAAACTGCCATGAAAATAAATTTTTCATCCTTGTTGGTGAAGCTTGTTTCATGATTGGTTGCCCGTAAAGGTCCCGTATATGTCCGATTGGTTCAAGGGCCTTTAGGTCAGCCCTTGGGTGCTAACAATCAGTGGTGGACGGCCACTGATTGAAGTTTCACTATCCCCGGCTAATCTGCGAAGCAGATCTGGTCGGGGATTATTTTAGTTATTTTGGAACTATACATAAATAAGAAGGTTGCTCACCATTACCGTGGGGGACAGGGCGCTTCTTGATAACAAATTGGTAGGACCACTGTGTTGGTGAGAACCGTCCCCACCAACACGCCCCACCAACACGCCCCACCAACACGCCCACCAACACGCCCCGCCAATAGGCCAACATGAATGGAATTCAATGTTGAAAAGCGCTTTCAAAAGTAATATACTTTGAGTACTAAACCGGTTTATGTCGATGGACATTGTCAATCAGGATGATGATTACGGCTACAAACGATTACGACAAACGACGAAAAGGTTAGTTTACTATAATAGGAGAGGGTGGGTTTACTTTGAGTAAAGTAATCATCCCATTAAATGCTTTTGATTCTAATTTAGTATTGGATAAAGGACAGGCTTGGTTTGTGAAATTCATTGCTCAGTCAGGAGCATTTGGAATAGAAATCAGGAGAGAGCTATTTTTAAATCAAGACTATAAACTTGAAGAAATTCGAAATGAGATTATGAAATACAATTTGTTTACCGTTTATTCCGTACCAATTGAGCTTTGGAATGAGAATGGGATGTTAAACAAAGAAAAGTTAGAGACCGTATGTAAGGAAGCTCAAGTTTTAAGGGCAAATTGGGTAAAGGTTCCTCTCGGTCACTATCATAAAGAGAAATCAAGCTTATCAGAATTAAAGAAATTTTTAAGTTTCAATAATGGCATTCAATGGTTTGTTGAAAATGACCAAACCATATATGGGGGAAATGTTGAAAATCTCCGTTTATTTTTCGAAGAATGCAGCAAACTTCATATTCCAGTAAAAATGACCTTTGATATTGGGAACTGGTATTTTACTGACCAAAATATCCCGTTTGCCCTTTCATGCTTGAGTGAATATGTAGGTTATATTCACCTTAAGAAGGTCATCCCTCAGGATGGACTCATAACAGTACCTTTAGATTATGACATGGATATGGAATGGGCTCATATTTTACATCAATTCCCTTCCAACCTTGAAAGAGCTTTGGAGTTCCCTATTGCTCTTGAGGACATCCAAAA
Source organism: Bacillaceae bacterium S4-13-56 (assembly GCA_040191315.1). Classification (NCBI taxonomy): domain Bacteria; kingdom Bacillati; phylum Bacillota; class Bacilli; order Caryophanales; family Bacillaceae; species Bacillaceae bacterium S4-13-56. Next base: position 11,351 of record JAWJLM010000022.1, read on the forward strand.
GTATGTAAATTTGGTACAATTAGATCTGGAATCATCAGGAAAAATACTTTGATAAAGGGTTGATTTTATGGAAAAAGCGACTATGGCAGATGTTGCACAAGAAGCTGGTGTTTCTAAAAGCACTGTCTCTCAATATTTAAATAAGCGCTATGAATACATGAGTGAAGATACTAGAAAAAGAATAAAAGAAGCTATTCAGGAGTTGAATTATCAGCCCAATTATCTTGCGAGGAGTCTTAAGCAAAAAAGAACTTCTACTGTTGGAATTATAGTCGCTAATATTATGCACAGACTCTCGACAGAAGTTAGTCGTTCCATTGAAGATTTTTTCTACAAGCATGATATACATGCCATTGTTTGTAATGCAGATAATGATCCTGTGAAGGAAAAAAAGTATATTGAAATGTTAAGAGCAAAGCAGGTGGATGGACTTATTATTTTGCCTACTGGTAAAAATGTGGATCTCTATGAAGCTATGGTCAAAGAAAAATACCCAGTTGTTTTTATGGACCGAAAAGTGCCAGGCATCAAAGCTCCATTTGTTGTGTCTAATAACATTGAAGGAACAGAATCTGTTATTCAACACATCATTGATCATGGCCACACGAAGATTGCCATTGCTACGGAACCCCTTATTATTTCTCCACGAGTGGAAAGACATGAGGGATATAAGAAAGCCCTCATAAAAAACGGGATCGAGGTAAACCCTCAATATATGATTAGCTCGACTGTGGAAGAAATAAAAAAGGATTTGAATCGATTATTTGATTCAGAAGAGCCTCCTACTGCCATTTTTGCTGGAAGTGATATTGTTTTTCTTGAAGTGCTTCAATTTGCGAAAGAACGCAATCTAGAAATTGGAAAATCTATCGCGTTAGCCGTATTTGATAATATCCCGTTTGCGCATTTATTAGATCCTCCTGTAACAACAGTTGCTCAAGCTGCTTATGCAATGGGAAGACAGGCTGCGGATTTATTGTTGAGACAGATTAATAAAGAGGAAATCAAAATGGAAGTAAAAACATTTCCTACGGAGTTGATCATCAGAGATTCTACTCTAAAAATCAATTAAAAAAAAACAAAAAAAACTTGTAAAACGCTTTCAATTATTTTATACTCTTACTAGACCGGTTTACTAAACCGGTTTATAAGATTCAAAAGTTGTTTAGAGGTGATTGAATGAGGAATGAAATTGAGGCAATAGCCAGTGAAGTTCGAGAGGTTTTACAAAGGGTGAACCCAGAACAAACCGAACAATTGGCGGGTGAACTTGATAAGGCCCAACGAATATTTATGGCAGGAACCGGTCGCTCTGGTTTAGTTGGCAAGATGATTGCCATGCGTTTGATGCATATTGGATATCAAGTATTTGTTGTTGGGGAGACTATAACACCAAGTATTGAAAGTGACGATCTTTTGCTGGTTATCTCAGGATCAGGCAGTACAAGAACTTTGAAATGTTATGCAGATCAGGCAAAGAGTATTGGAGCAAAGGTCGCTTTAGTAACAACTAATGAAAATTCACCAATTGGTGAACTAAGCATTTGTAATGTCTTCATTCCAGCTGCAACTAAAAAAAGATTGGCGAATGAACCAAATACGATTCAGCCACTTGGTAGTCAGTTTGATCAGTCAGCGCACTTATTATTAGATGCAGTTGTTGTCTATCTTTTAAAAAAGCAAGATAGAAAAGATGATTCAAGTCTAAACAAACAACACGCTAACTTGGAATAGGGGAATTGAAATGGCGCTTATTGATATGATCAGTGAACATAAAGTTGTAGCGATTATTAGAAATGCAAACGAGGAAAATATTTTACCGATTTTGAAAGCGCTTCATGATGGTGGCGTGAAAGCTGTTGAAATAACAGCTGAGACACCACAGTTTGCTAAGTTAATAGAAAGAGCCATAGCTGATTTTAAAGGAAAAATTACTATTGGTGCTGGTACCATTTTAGATCCAGAAACAGCAATAACTGCCATATTGGCAGGTGCTGAGTATATCGTTTCACCAACGCTGAACACGGAGACAATCAAAATGTCCAATAGGTATGGGATTTTGAATATTAGTGGGGCTCTCACTCCAACGGAAATTTTGACAGCCTATGAGCATGGAGCGGGTATGGTCAAGGTGTTTCCTGCTAATGCATTTGGACCTCCATATATTAAGAATATTCATGGTCCATTGCCACAAATTCCAATCATGGCAACTGGTGGAATTAGATTAGACAATATGAATGACTATTTAGTTAATGGTTGTAAGGCTGTAGGAATTGGAAGCAATCTAGTGAATGTAGCCAAGCTTCAATCCGTAGAAGACTATCAAGATTTAACTTTGGTAGCTAGTCAGTTTGTCAAACAATTAGGGGAGTAATGTTTTAAAAATTTAATTCTATTAAAAGGGGAGAGTTTAAGAATGAAAAAGTTTACAATATTGTTAGCACTTGTAACTTTGATTTTTCTAGCAGCTTGTGGTAACGAAAATGAAACTGCAGGAGGAGAAACGATTAAATTAATCGCAGCCCACAACCAAACTTCAACTGAAAATCCATACCATGAAGGATTGCTTAAGTTTAAAGAAGTAGCTGAAGCAGAATCTGATGGTGCAATTGAAGTAGAAGTACACGCTGGAACGATTGGAACAGAAGAATCAGAGCTTGTTGAAAAGCTTCAAACAGGTGGAGCTGACGTAGTTCTTGTATCACCAGGATTTATGACACAAACAGGTGTTAAAGAAGTAGATTTGTTTGCACTACCTTATCTATTTACTAGCTATGATCACTGGGAAGAAGTTGTAGATGGAGAAGTTGGAGAAACTGTAGCTGAGCTCATTAACGACAAATCAAATAACGACTTTAAGATTGTTGGATACTGGTCAGCTGGTGTTAGACATTACTATGGTAAAAAGCCACTTGCGAGCATGGATGATTTAAAAGGTATGACTATTAGAACGCAAACATCTGGTGTTGTTGCGGACTTCTGGAAGCAAACTGGTGCCGTACCAACTTCTGTAGCATGGGGAGAATTATATCAAGCTTTACAACAAGGTGTAGTAGATTCTGCTGAAAATGCATATCCATACTTTGTTCAACAAAATCATCACACAACTAAAAATGGTAAATACACCACTGAAACTGGCCATGACTATACAACAAGATTATTATTGGTAAATGGTAAAAAGTTTGATGCTTACACTGATGAGCAAAAAGAAATCATCTTGAAGGCAGCTGAAGAATCTGTAAAGACAGAGAGAGAAGCTCTTTATTCACAAGAAGATGAGTACAAGCAAAAGCTACTTGATGAAGGTGGAGAAGTAAACGAGATTGATAGACAACCATTTATTGATATTGCTAAGCCACTACAAGATAAGGCAGCAGAAGAAATGGGAGTTACTGAAATCCTTCAAAAGATCAGAGATATGGAATAACAACAATAAGGAAAAATACAGAAAGGACACGTAATGTGTCCTTTCTAAAAAGATAAAGTATAAAATTTGTCTAGCTCCAGCGCCCTATCGACTAGAGTCGGTTCCCTCCTCTCCATCGATAAGTCAACATCGATTCACTTCGTGAACCGTGTTTCCTTTATCTCGGAGGATCGTAGGCTAAAACCGCCACATCGTGTGGCAACGCCTACGTGACCCACATCCTGTGGGCCTCACCGCCTTACGTCGATGATCAAGGGCGCTTGCGCTTTTCTAATTTAAAAGCTTGAAAAAGTTGATCTTTTGATTCTGGATTAAATATCCTTTTAAAGTTTTACACTCTTTTTAGTTATCCTGCATTAACGGTCAGTAATACCCCCACCTCAAATCTTAAGAGAAACGAAAAGCGTGAGTGGAGGATAACCTGCCAGTAAATGTCCGATTGGTTCAAGGGCCTTTAGGTCATGCCCTTGGGTACTAACAATCAGTGGAAAACCCCCACTGATTGAAGTTTCACTTTATAAGGAGGGACATCATGAACCGATTTATTCGCACACTAGAAAAAATCCAATTAATTGTAGGGGGAATCTTTTTAACTATATTCTTCGCTGCAATTTTGATTCAAATCGTTACTCGTAAAATTGGCGTATCTGTTATATGGACAGAAGAGCTTGCCAACTATTCATTTATTTGGGCCATCTTTATGGGTGCTGCTGTTATGGTAAATCGTAAGGAGCATTTCACTTTCGATCTTTTGCAAAAAAAGTTGAGTGGGAAAAAGCGAGTTATATTGAATCTAGTGATTGATTCCATTCTAGTTGCATTCAATATTGCTATTTTTATTTATAGTCTTCAGGTAGTACAAAGATTCTGGAATTATAATTGGACAGCACTACCTTCCATGAAAATGGGTTACGTATGGATTTCCCTGCCGATTATGGCAGGTACCATGATTATTTATTTAATCTCACATTTAATTGAGCATGTAAAGACTTTAAAAGCAAGGGAGGTAAGTGAATAATGGGATTCATTCTAGTAGGTTTGTTTATTATTTTACTATTTATTGGGGTTCCGATCGCATTTGTCATTGGCATTGTCGCTTTACTAGGGATTATTAATATCGAGTACATTCCTGAAATGACAGTTCCAATGAAAATGCTAAACGGTCTAGATTCGTTCGTTTTATTAGCGGTTCCGTTATTCATCTTAGCTGCCAATTTAATGAACTCCGGAAAAATTTCAGAAAAAATGATCCAGCTTGCGCTTGCTATCGTAGGACCTATCCGTGGTGGTTTAGCACATGCCAATATTCTAGTGTCTATGATGTTCGCTGGAGTATCCGGGGCTTCTCAAGCTGATACTGCTGGAGTTGGAAAAATTTTAATTCCAAGCATGATTAAAAATGGATACGACAAAGGAACGGCTGTAGGGGTTACAGCAGCGTCATCTACGATAGGGGTTATCATCCCGCCAAGTATTCCTATGATTATTTTTGCTGGGATTGCGAATGCTTCCGTTGGTAGTCTTTTTCTTGGAGGAATTGTGCCTGGAGTATTAATTGGGTTCGGCATGATGCTCTTTACGTATATTTTAGCAGTCAAAAGAAATTATCCAAAATCTGCTCGAACAGAGTTTACTAAGTTTCTTAAGCTTTTATTGGAAACCCTGCCTGCCTTATTGACGGTAGTCATTATTATCGGGGGAATTATCTCTGGTTTATTTACAGCAACTGAAGCGGCTGCTATTGCCTCTTTATATACTTTATTAATCAGTATGTTTTTCTATAAAACATTGAAATTGAAGGATTTACCTAAGATATTGCTTGATACACTGGCATTAAGTTCTTTATCCCTCTTTGCATTAGCTACGGCGAGTGCTTTAGGAGAATTGATGAGTTATTATCAATTAGGAACAGTTGCACAAGAATTTTTTGCTAATAATATTGGATCTAAAACGATCTTCATTATTATTTTAATTGGATTCTTCTTGTTCATTGGTACCTTTATGGACGCGATTCCAGCGATGATTCTGTTCGTACCAGTTATTTTACCAACAGCACTTCAATTTGGTATTGATCCTGTTCACCTAGGTCTAATCGTGATAATTACATTAGCCATTGGACTAGTTACCCCACCTTATGGGCTCTGTCTATTACTTGCAGCCAAAATTGGGGACCTGTCCATTGAACGTTCGTTTAAATCAGTTATTCCTTACATTACGATTGTTTTAATCGTGCTCATCTTTATTGCCTTCTTCCCTGATATAGCTTTTTATATTCCGAAGATGATTAATCCTAACTTATTCTAAATGGACTTAAGAAATAAGGAGCTATTTCAATGCTAAATGATAAGGATAAAAATAAGAAAATAGCTGCCGAAGAAGCAGTTGGATATATTCGTGATGGTATGACCATCGGACTTGGCTCCGGGTCAACGGTGAATTGCATGTTGAGAAAGCTAGCTGAACGTATTCATAGTGAAGGATTAGATATTGTAGGAATACCTACTTCCTTAAAAACAGAACGACTTGCAAATGAACTAGGTATTCCTCTTACGGATTTTTCAAAAATTAAAAAAATTGACCTTGCTATTGATGGAGCTGATGAGGTGGATCAACATTTACATCTCTTAAAAGGTGGGGGAGGCTCCCTTGTTAGAGAAAAAATCGTTGATGCTATGGCAGAGCATCTGATCATAATAGTAGATCATTCAAAGCTTGTAGATCATTTGGGATCATTTGCTCTCCCTGTTGAAATTTTGCCATTTGGTTGGAATATTACACAAAAGCAAATTGCTCGGTTGGGCTGTGAGATAACCTTGCGAAAAAAAGAAAACGATATTTTTATGTCAGATAACGGAAATTATATTTTGGATTGTACGTTCAATAAAATTACTGATCCAAAAAGCTTACACGAGGAATTGAAGTTAATAGTTGGAGTGGTTGAGACGGGATTGTTTGTGAATATGGCTGATTTAGTTATAGCTGGTAATGGAGAGCACATCACCAAATTAACTCCAACTGCTGAAAAGTAGGCAACATGACAGGCTGATTTAGGAGGAATGGAAATGAATGATGTCATTACTATAGGCGAAGCCATGATTGCTTTTAATCCAGGTTCCACTGGCCCAATGAAGTTTGTAAATAACTTTGAAAAAAAAGTTGGTGGTGCTGAGCTTAATCTGGCCATTGGCTGTGCACGACTAGGTCTCAAGGCGGGTTATATCAGCAGACTAGGGAATGACGAGTTTGGTAAGTATATTCAAACCTTTGCGCGAGGAGAAGGAATTGATATTTCACAAGTAAAACTTGTAAATGGATATCCAACCTCTGTGAATTTTAAAGAAATTATGGAAGACGGAAGTGTCCGTACCTTTTTCTATCGAGATAAATCACCTGTGTTGTCCATGACACCCGATGATTTAGATGAGGAATATTTTAAAAATGCCAAGATATTACATTTGACTGGTATTTTTCCTGCTATTAACCCTAAAAATATGGAAATTATAGAACGTGCTATTTCATTAGCAAAAAAATATAACTTAAAAATATCCTTTGATCCTAATATCCGACTTCGGATGTGGAGTAAATCAGAAGCAAGGGAGTGCCTGTTGAAAATTCTACCCCATGTAGATATTTTGCTTGCAGGGGATGAGGAAATGGATATTATTATTGGAGAAAAAGATCCTCAAAAGATTGTGGAGGCAATAAAGGAGATGGACATCTCTTATATTGCTATTAAACAGGGAGAAAAAGGCTCTGTTGGATATTTTAATGGGCAATATGTAGAGGCTCCGCCTGTTAAAGCTTCTAAGGTAGTGGATACAGTTGGCGCAGGAGACGGATTTAACTCAGGAATTATTTATGGGATTTTAAATAATTGGTCTTTAGAAAAAACCCTAGAATTTGCAAATACGATTGGTTCCATGGTAGTAAGTGTGAAGGGTGACAATGAAGGGCTCCCTTATTATGAGGATGTTCAAAGTCAACTTGGCGAAACTGAGAGAATTGAAAGATAGAAGGTGTTTTTTTGAACTTACAGCTTGCTTTAGACCGTTTAACTAAAGAAAAGTGTATACAAATTGTTGATGAAACCTTTGAATTTATAGATATTATTGAGATCGGGACCGGTGTCATTAAAGAGTATGGGATGTCCATTGTCCGGGAAATGCGTCTACTTTATCCTGATAAAAAGATTCTTGCTGATATGAAAACTTGTGATGCCGGTGCTCATGAAGCTAAACAGGCTTTCGAAGCGGGAGCAGATATTATTACAGTGATGGCTTTTTCTTCTGATGCGACGATTACAGATACATTAAAAGTGGCTCTGGAGTACGAAAAACAGGTTATGATAGATTTATTGGAAGTCCATTCCACAGATCGAATAGCTCAATTACATGAGCTAGGTGTAAAGCTTGTTAGTTTACATGTGGGAAAAGACAAACAACAGGGTGGAGACAGCTTCCATACAGAGCTATTTAACTTGGTGAAGGGCTACGATTTCGAAGTCACCGTAGCAGGCGGAATCAACCTAGAAACCTTACCAAACATCATAACAGAAAAACCTAACACAATTATTGTAGGAAGCACCATTACCAAATCACAAACCCCCAAAAAAACAGCCCAACAAATGAAACAACTGCTAAGATAGGAGTGTGCTGGTGGGGACGGTTCCCACCAACACAGTGGTCGGACCACTGTGTTGCTAAGAACCGTCCCTACCAACACCAACACCAACACGTCACTTCACCATCTGCATTCGTTGGTTGAAGAGGGTTGGGTAGGATAGGAATCCTAGCATGCTGCTGGTGATAACGGCTGTTGTCAGGAGCAGGAATAGGATGAGTAGCTGGAATTGGACGGCTTGAACTGGGTCGGCCCCTGCGATGATTTGGCCACTCATCATTCCTGGCAGTTGTACGAGGCCAATCGTTTTTTGACTTTCGATAGTTGGAATTGTACTTGCTTTTATGGAGGTGATCAATGATATATGGATTGCTTGTTTTGGCGTTCCTCCAAGAGACAAAATTAGCTCCGTTTCATCGTGCCGTCCTTCAATCTCAGCAGTGAAGCGGTTCAAAAATAGGATGGCAAGCACCATTGAATTTCCCACGACCATCCCACTAATTGGAATGACGTATTGTGCAGTTGGTGGTGTAATGTTCATTCCAATTAAAATTCCTTGAGTTAAAACCTCTACAAAAACAAAAGTAACGATAAGTTTCCAGGTGATCCCTTTAATAGAAGCCCCTTTTTTACTAGCATTCTGTGTTGCAGCACCGATCATCAACATGACCATGAGGATAATAAAAATGTAATGCTCGGATGAAAATACGAACTTCAGAATATACCCAACGACAAATAATTGGATAATCGAACGAACCGCTGCAACAATGGTATCTTTTTCTAATCCGAGGTTTAATGTTTTCGATAAAAGAAGGGGAATCAGGATAAATATAAGCGACAAAGCTAAAGCCAGATAACTCATTCTATATCCCCCCTCACAAAGCGCTGCACTTTTTCATTTTTAGGATGCTCCAGCAGATCGCTTTCCCCTGTTTCTATTAACTCTCCATTCATCATCACCCACGTGTAATCTCCAATTGATCTGGCCTGATCAAGGTTATGGGTGATCCAAGCTATGGTTGTACCGTGATCATGATTAATTTTTACAATTAATTCTTCAATATCTTGCTGGGAAACTCTGTCGAGAGAAGATGTGATCTCATCAAGTAGAAGTACCTCAGGCTTGTTGACTAATGTTCTTGCAATGGAAACCTTTTGACGCTGGCCACCGGACAAGTCCTTCACGTCATGGTTCAAAAATTTCTCTTCAAGTCCTACCAGAGTCAAAAGTTTTTTGGCTTCATCCTCGGGCAACTTTTTCCCTTGTAAAGTCAGGGGGAGGGCCAAGTTCTTCCATACGTTGCCACTGATCATTGTAGCGTTCTGCAAAGCTAGTCCCACTCTTCGTCTTAAATCAACTGGGTCATAGCTATCAATATTTCTTCCTTTTATAAAAATTTCGCCGGAAGTAGGGGAGATCAATGCGTTACATAATCTAAACACGGTGGTTTTTCCTGCCCCGGAAGGTCCTACCAAAGTTGTAATTTTTCCTTCAGGAATCGACCCTTTGATATCCTTCAAAATCTCTGTGTCTCCATCTGAATAGGAAACATGATCAAATGTAATGAGTTCACTCATTTCGTATTCTCCTCGTAGAACGTGCTAGTAGGGACGGTTCTCACCAACACGACACACAACTTTTTCTGTTGGTATTGTCCGCCATTCATTGATTAAATCATACATACTATTAAAATTTTAATGCAAGACCAATGGTTTTACAATGACAGATAGGAAAGTATAAAACTTTCCTATCTGCATAAGTGCAACTAAGGCATTCGCCACAATGGCTTGGCGAATGCCAAGTTTTCTAAGACGAAATAAAAGGTATTGGCGTTGGTGCACCTGGACCACTCGATATAAAGCAAGAGAAATTAGGTGTCCTCCTATATTTAAAAGGACGGATTGATATTCCGATTGTAGAACAGTTTAGAATATTATATTGATAATGATTAATAGAGGTAAACATAGTATAGAGGGTTAATTAGTCCAAAACGCTTAAAGAAACTTAGTAAGTGTATAATAGTGTAAACAAAAAAGTGCTCTATTATAAAAGAGCACTATCAATCTTAACTTATTTAGCATGACTTAAATAGATACATTACCAATGTTAAAACTCCAATTTAAAACATCTGTTACCTTAACTAATACTGATACAGGTGGGTCAACCTTTCCGTGTTCTAAATTGGAAATGAATTCTTCAGAAAAACCAAGTCTTTCAGCGAGATCCTTTTGGCTTAGGCCACGATTTTCTCTTGCATAGGTGATTTGTTTATGTAGTTCACTCAATACCTCATCTCCTTATGTAAGCGTTTCCTTTACACATTAAATTATACAGAAAATTTCAACGTTTTACAATAGTAAAAAGCCGATCTAACACACATAGATCAGCTTATTCTTAAAGGATAGGAAAGTGTAAAATCTGTCTAGCTTCAGCGAAAAAACTTGACACATACGAATAGTCTTCGGAGTTTTAACAACTTATAAATTTTGATAGTGTTAGAAAAGCGGAAGCGCCCTTCGAAACAAGAAAATCACTTACTTCTGCGAAGAAACTCTAAGTAGCTTTAGAGAATTTGTCTAGGACTCGTATCCTTCGAGCCCACGTTCATCGTGTTTCCTTTATCCCACATGAACGGGCAGCCAACCAGGAAGCAGGCTTCACCAACAAGGATGAAAAATTTTTCATGGGAGTAGTACCGCATAAGTAAAACTAAGGCTTTCGCCATTAGGGTTTGCACTCCAGAGTATAAGGGATTCTATGAAAGCAAAATACGCTTTTGAGAATCCCTTTAACGATAAGCCGAGTTTTTCTAAAATATTAATAACTTCCGCTTGTTTTTTCACCTTTGATTATCGCGATGCTAGAACTTGCTCCGATTCGGGTAGCTCCTGCGGCGACCAATTTACGTGCAGTATCTAAATCACGAACTCCTGCAGAGGCTTTCACACCCATTTCCGGCCCAACCGTAGCGCGCATAAGGGAGATATCCTCAGGAGTTGCATGGCCTGGGCCAAATCCTGTAGAAGTTTTAACGAAATCAGCACCTGCCATTTTAGAAAGCATACATGCTTTTTTCTTTTCTTCATCATTTAGATAGCCTGTTTCGATAATTACTTTTACAATCGTTTGATCTCGGCAGGCTAAAACGACGCCTTCAATATCCTTTTTAACAGCTTCATAATCTCCCGACTTAAGGGCCCCGATATTGATAACCATATCAATTTCTGTTGCTCCAGCAGCAATAGCATCGCGAGCTTCTGAAATTTTGTTAAAGGTACTGGTAGAACCTAAAGGAAAGCCGACAACGGTTGTAATCCCCACATTGCTACCTTTTAGCTCTTTTGCAGCTGTAGAAACCCAGTAAGGATTCACACATACTGTTGCGAAATTATATTGTTTGGCCTCTTCACAAAGCTGGATGATTTGTTGATCGGTGGTATCTGGTTTTAGTAAAGTATGATCAATCATACGGGCAATTTGAGGTCCTGTTATCACTTGATGATTCAAATTTGTATTGGTAGAAGCCTTTTTCTCCATAGTGGCAACTGAGCTACTGCTTTCATCACTATTGGAGATTTTAGCCATCACTTCATTTGTGATTTGTTTAATCAAAAGTTCCATATCCATGGAGCTCACCTCCGTTAATTTGTAATATTCAGGTTGTCTAGCACTCCAACTATTATGGCGTCTACGGCACCTTCTGGATTATTCATGATATCCCTAGCTGATCCACCTTCCTCGAGAATGAGGACCAGATCACCGACACCAGCTCTTGCGGAATCTACTGCAATCAATGAGTCTCCAATTGTCTTCCCATTTGTATCAATGGGTTCTACGATCATGAGTTTCTGATTTGCATGGCTAGGTGTCTTAATGGTTGACACGATGTTGCCAATAACTCGACCGATTTTCATTAGGCTTTCGGTGCTTGTGGTAAGATCTTTTCGATATCAGAATGTGGTCTAGGAATAACATGAACAGAAATGAATTCTCCAACACGACTTGCTGCATCAGCACCAGCTTCTGTAGCTGCTTTAACTGCACCAACATCTCCACGTACCATAACCGTTACTAATCCACCACCAACTTGAACTTTTCCGACTAAAGTAACATTAGCAGCTTTTGTCATAGCATCTGCAGCTTCAATTGCTCCAACTAACCCTTTTGTTTCGATCATTCCTAATGCATTATTCATTTTCTATTCCTCCATTTTTATCACATTATAGTTTTCGATAATTCCCATGACCCCTGCATCAGAGGCAGTGAGCTCTCGGTTAAGGGGCAGGGAGGACTCTTTACTTTTGGCTAAATACACGAGATCACCTTGTCCTGCTTGACGAATGGTGTCAATGGCAATAATGGGATCTCCTTTTGGCTCTAAATTTTTTTCTAAAGGTTGAATCACTAGTAGTTTCAGACCCGTTAAGCTTTCATCCTTTTGTGTACAAACCACATTTCCAACGACTTTGCCGATAAACATGGGATTACCTGCTTTCTCGTTTTTCGCGCTTAATGAAGCGGCTTTCCACTTCCATTATTTTGGTCACACGGCGGTCATGACGACCACCAGCAAAAGGAGTATCTAGCCAAGCTTTTACTACTTGTGTGGCCAAATGATCTCCAAGCATTTGCCCACCGATGGATAATACATTGGCATTGTTATGCTCACGACTGTTAATCGCTGAAGTTAAATCCCAGCAAACTCCTGCTCTCACTCCAGGAATTTTATTTAGGGTCATCCCGCTTCCTACGCCAATCCCATCGATCATAATTCCAACATATTGATCATTGGTTGCAACACATTCTCCTACTAGAAAGGCAATGTCCGGGTAATCTACGGAATCTTTGCTATGACAGCCGAAATCTACATATTCAAATCCCCATTGGGTTAATTGCTGCTTTAATTTTTCTTTTAAATCAAAACCACCATGGTCACTCCCGATGGCTACCTTTCTCATGCTTTTTCCTCCTTACAAAAACGCCTGAGTAATTGCGGCAAAATCGTCTGCTTTTAAACTGGCGCCACCCACCAAGACACCATCGATATCTTTCATCACACTGAAAAGATGCACATTGGCAGGCTTAACAGACCCTCCATATAAAATCTGAACTTGATCTCCAGCGTCCCCATATGTTTTAAGGAGCAAGGAGCGGATAGATTGATGGACCTCCTGAGCCTGTTCGGCTGAAGCAGATTGTCCAGAACCAATGGCCCAAACCGGTTCATAAGCAATGACGATATTTGTTACATCTTTGATTCCATTTAGTGCTAGTAAGACCTGATTGGTTACGACTTGATTGGTTTGATTTTGTCTTTTTTCTACTTCAGTTTCTCCAACGCAAATGATCGGCTTTATTTGGTGGGATAATGCAGCCAGTGTCTTTTGATTAACTTGTTCATCTGTTTCTCCAGCTGCTCTTCGTTCAGAGTGACCGACTAGAACATAGTCACATCCTATATCTCTTACCTGACTTGCCGATACATCCCCGGTGTATGCTCCAGCTTTTTCCCAGTGACTATTTTGTGCGCCGATTGAAATAGCTGGATTCCTTTCCTTCAACATAGCCTTTAATGGAAAAAGGTAGGGGAAGGGAGGACAAATGACCACATGTTCATCATCATTTCTAAAGTTTTGAACAAATTGGTGAATGTCCTTTAATTCCATATTCATTTTCCAATTGGCTACAACTAATGCTTTTCTTTGATAGGGGTGGGAACCAACGCTAGAACTTCCCAATTGTTCAGTGACAGCCTTCCTAACGATCTGTTCTATAAAACTCTCCATAGCTTGCGACATGAAACCTCACACCTATTCTGCTTTTGGTAAAATGCTTTCTACATCTCCATTTGGGCGTGGGATGACGTGCACGGATAATAGTTCTCCTACACGACCTGCTGCATCAGCTCCTGCTTCAGTTGCTGCTTTTACAGCTCCAACATCACCACGAACCATGACACTGACAAGTCCGCCACCTACTAATTCTTTTCCAACAAGAGTAACATTAGCAGCCTTCACCATTGCATCCGCTGCCTCAATTGCACCAATTAATCCTTTAGTTTCAATCATTCCTAATGCCTCTTTCATCGTATTATTTCCTCCTTGTGTTTGTTTTTTATTCGTGCGTCTTTTAGTAGACGTTTTTCCCTTTTCATTGTCCTTCTTTTCCTTGCTCGCTCCATTTTGGTCTGCCATTTACAAAAACCTCACTTATATAATTCTGAAACCATCGACTAGTACACATCGACGTTGTCTCGTAAAGGTTTTAGCCGATGTTAACCCTTCTCCAGTAGAACCTGCAATTGTCAGAGTGGCAAAGCCTTCTGCACCAAAGCCTAGCCCAGAGTAGGACGGACCGTTTTTAACAAAAATGGTCGCCTGGATGGCTTGAGCCATTTTGGTTAAGTTCGTGATGTTTTGGGAATGCATAATGGCCGTATGGCGATTTCCTTTTTCGGCTTTTACCGCTAACTTAATGCCTTCATCAACGTTAGCTACCTTAACGATTGGAAGAATCGGCATGAGCATCTCCGTATGGACTAATGGATGATCGCACTTTGTCTCTGCAATCACGAGCTTCACGGATGAATCAACTTTCTTACCAATAGCGGCTAATAGAACCGAAGCGTCTTTCCCTATAAATTCACGATTTGGGTAGTGTTTTCCATTTTTCTCTACCATGATCACTTTTAATAGTTTATCAAGTTCAAAGCCACTCAGCTCAACTGCACCATTGTTTGTCATTTCCTTCTTTAATTGTCTTGCTACTTGTTCTACAACAAATACTTCTTTTTCAGCGGTACAAAGTACGTTGTTGTCAAAACTTGCTCCATCGACGATGTCTTTTCCTGCTTTCGGAAGTTCAGCTGTTTCATCGACAACGACGGGAGGATTTCCAGGGCCTGCTGCAATGACTTTTTTTCCAACACGCATGGCCGCTTTAACAACAATTCCGCCACCTGTTACAACTAAAGCACGAATATCAGGATGCTCCATGACTTCCTTACTCGTATCAAGTGTTGGATTGGCAACCGCTGTTAACACATTCTCAGGACCACCAACAGACTGAATTGCTTGGTTTAGAAGCTGCATTGCATGAAGGGATACCCTCTTAGCGGTAGGATGTGGATTGAAGACAGCTACATTTCCTGCAGCGACTAGGGAAATGCTATTATTAATGATCGTTGCCGCTGGGTTAGTAGATGGTGTAATAGCCCCCACAATACCAAATGGAGCGCTTTCCACTAAAGTCATGCCTCGGTCACCTGTAAAAGTGGAACTCACTAAGTCTTCTACACCCGGTGTTTTGTTTGCGGCTAAAAGGTTTTTCGCAATCTTGTTTTCTACTTTTCCTAAGCCTGTTTCTTCCACAGCCATTTGAGCTAATTCTTCTGCATGGTTTATAGTGATATCACGCATGGCTTGAATCATTTTTTTTCGTAATTCAAGGGACACTTGTTGAAAATCTGTTTCTGCCTTTTGAGCTGATCTTACAGCTTGTTCTACCGTTTCAAATACACCATGCCCAAGGGACACATTGCTTGAAGAGGTAGATTGAGAATTCTTGGATTGATCAGTGATCTTTACCAAAACTTGCTCTACTAATTTTTGAATCTCTTTTTCACTTATTTGCAATCTTATTCTCCCTCCTTATCTTTTTTAAAGGTGAGCTTACCTTCGATTTCAATTTCGTCGATTATTCCGACAATGGCGGCATCGACAGGGGTTCCATTGGTGATTTGCGTTTGTCTTGCTGAGCTTCCGCTAACTACCATGACGACTTCACCTTTTCCAGAGCCAACCGTGTCAATGGCGACGACTGGTTTATTGGTCGGGTCAATCGTAATCATGTCAAGCGGTTGAACGATTAGCAGTTTTTTTCCTTGCAGCTTTTCGGCTTTTGAGGTAGAAACGACACTTCCTATAACTCTACCAATAATCATACTTTTACTCCTTTTGTTTTATTGAAACGCCTAACTCTCTCGCTAAATCCTTACTCATTGGAGTAATTAAGCTATCCTCTGGTACCTCCAATATTCTTTCCCCGTCATTTGCTACTTGTTGAATATGCTTGGCTAAAACTGTGTGACGTGGAGGACTTGATTCCTCAAAAAATGAATCCAACCACTGCCCTAACTGTTTGAGTGTTACAAATGAAATCCTTTCTTGCTGTAGTTGTCTTATGTAGGATTGAACTCGATCGCTTACTTGATGAGGAGCTGTAACTACTTGGGAACCAGTTGAAGTCAATGAATCTTTGAGCATAACAATTTTCTTTCCATTTAATTGGGTTTGGATTAAGATCCACATTCCTAAAGTATCATCTATCGTTAGGGCTAATTTTGCTAGATGGCTATATTGTGAGTTTGCTAGAATTAAGAGCTCGGATTTTCTCAATGCATTCTTAATATTGGATAAATGATCCTCACTTAGTATGAGGTGAGTATCTGTAAGGCTTGCTGGTATAGTGATGCTACTCGGTGTGCAAACTGTGATGTGATAATGTTCATCTAGCTTTTGGATCTTTTCCCATACCGCCGAAGGGACTTCATCCGGTTGCTGGTCTATTAAAATAAATACAGGGTACTTTTTGACTGGAGTTCCACTTTTCTGAGATTCATTTTGTAAAAATTCAGCTACCACTTGACGCACAAGCGTCTCAATTTTCTCTTGCACTCTGTTCCCCCCTTCTACCTCCGTATTTTCCCTCTTGCTCCCTGGCCAATTTGGGTAGCATTGGCTTCGTCGATATCGATATGCATTTCTAATCGATATTTTTCAGAAACTCGGATCAGTACATTTTGAAAAATGACACCCCTCGGCCCGTCTACTTGTATTTGAATATGTTGGCCATTTTCCACTTGAAAAAATTCAGCGTCATCAGGGTGCATATGAATATGTCTGGCTGCACAAATCAATCCTTGATCAATTTTTAACTGGCCTCTAGGTCCCTGAATGGTAATGGAGGGAGTCCCCTCAATATCACCGGAATTTCTTACGGGTGGCTTTACTCCTAATGTGTAACCATCGAACAGGGAGATTTCAACTTGTGTCTTTCCACGACTAGGTCCTAATATGCGGACCTTTTCGATTTTGCCTTTTGGTCCTATTAATGTGACAGTTTCTTTAGCGGCAAATTGCCCTGGCTGCGATAGGTCCTTTACTTTTGTTAACTGATAGCCTTTTCCAAACAATCTTTCTACATGTTCGGGGGATAAGTGAATGTGCCGATTGGATACAGCTATTGGAATGGAATCTTGATTGCCTTTTTGTTCTTGCAAAACCTTGAGAGTGACATCCTTAATAAGGTTCTTTAGCTCCTGTTCCTGCATTTTTATTTTCCTCCTTTCCGTCTTGAAGTAGGATTTGGGCCGTGTATTGATCAGTTATTAGTACATTGGAGTAGTTCCCATGTAAGGCTCCTATGATTCCATCTACCTTTTCCATACCGCCGGCAATTAAAATGCTGTAATCTTTCTTTCTTAATTCTGAAAGTTGTATACCAATCGTGCGTTCATCCAGTTTAGGGTCGCAAATTCTTCCGTTATGATCAAAAATTCTTGAACAAATATCACCTACACCGCCCAATTTATTTAACTCTTTAAATTCTTGTTCTGAGTAGTAACCGGCTTGAAATAAGGTAGACTTATGATTCACATCTCCAACTGTGTAGATGGCTATATTACTTTGATTTCCTAGGTCGAGTACTCGGCGAATATGCCGATCGGATAAAATAGCGTTTGCCACTACAGGGTTATCAACAATCGCTGGTAAAGGCAGAAAATGGGGGACAGTATTAAAGGCGACACTCAAAAAATGAAGGATCTCAGATGCATATGTATTGGTTTCAGAGTAGCTAACCCCACCATTTAATTGAACAACAGTCACACTTTTTACATTCTTTGGCTGTATCCTTTGGGCAACTTCATAAATCGTAGTTCCCCAGGTTGTTCCAATGATGTCTCCATCTTGAACGATCTCACCAAGATAACTCGCAGCCGTTTTTCCTAATTCAGCTTTAATTTCATCAACAAAGAAGGGCACTGAAGCTATTTTACAATCCTTCAATTTGAACTTCTTTTTTAATAATCTTTCCATTTGCTCTGTACTTTCCGTAGGATCAAGAATTTTTATTTGAACAATTCCTTGATCCTTTGCCTGCTGAAGCATTCTCGAAACAGAAGGTCGAGATACCCCAAGCTTTTCAGCAATTTTTTGCTGACTCATATCAAACTGATAATACAACTTTGCTGCCTCAATTAACTTACTCAATTTATCATCATGCAAGGAATAACACCCTTTGAAATTTTGTTAACTTACCTTTGAACATTTGTTCATAGTATAATATAAAAACCCATTTTTAGCAAGAGAAGAATTGACGTGTCGGCGCGGGCGTGCTGTTGGGGGGCGTGCTGTTGGGGACGGTTCTCACCAACACACCCAAAGCTTGATATATCAATGTTTGTAGATGTTGGGGTGTGTTGGTAGGGACGGTTCTGACGAGGAAATTTGGAAGTTTTGCTCGGCATTTTAGACTATTAATTATGTGTTTTTATCATTTTTGGTAGATTATGCATTTTTAGCTATTACACGCAAAGTTTTGAATTTCCCAGCAAGAAGGAAGTTTTTGAATTTCTACTTATCAATGTGTCAGTACTGAATGTGGCTTCTTTTTCCAAGAGAAATTGCAGAGATCTATCTCTTAGAACACCCCTACAACTTACCTGCATTTGGTAAAAAAAGTGGTTGACTTTTGTGTTGACTGGTTATATGGTTAATTACATAAGTAAATAACCATATAAATAGGTAGGTGAATGGAATGAAGAATGCGCTAGATGATGATAGGCCTATCTTTCAACAAATTAAGGAGCAAATAGAAGATTCTATAATCAATTGCACTTATTCGGAGGGGGAGAGGGTTCCTTCTACGAATGAATTCGCTCGTTTTTACAAGATTAATCCTGCAACGGCGGCTAAGGGAGTTAATGAGTTAGTGGATGAAGGGATTTTGTATAAGCGAAGAGGTGTTGGTATGTTTGTGACTGAGAATGCGCGGACTATTTTAATTGAGAATAGGAAGGAAAAGTTTTATGTGAATTTTATGCTTCCATTAAAGAGGGAGGCTGAAAAGTTGCAGATTAGTCTTCAAGAGCTTTTAGAAATGGTGAAGAGGGAGGATGAGGGCGATGAGAATTGAGGTAAAGGATGTCAGCAAAAAGTATAAAAATGATGTTGTTTTGAATCGTGTTTCGTTCACATTGGAGGAACCAAAAATATATGGTTTGCTTGGTCGAAATGGGGCTGGGAAGACGACTTTTATGGACATTCTATCTGGGCAAATTTTAGCGTCGAGTGGTGAAATAACCATTGATGGCGAGAATCCTTTTGACAA
This sequence comes from Bacillaceae bacterium S4-13-56, assembly GCA_040191315.1. Lineage (NCBI taxonomy): Bacteria > Bacillati > Bacillota > Bacilli > Caryophanales > Bacillaceae > Bacillaceae bacterium S4-13-56. Next base: position 30,790 of record JAWJLM010000022.1, read on the forward strand.
TCAACGGCTCACGGAATCTATCTGTTTAATTAAGGAAGGAAATAATTTTAAAAAGGAATTGAAAATTAGGGATGTTTTGCGAATTTACTCTATTTTTTATCCTACTTGGGATCAGGATTTGGCGATAGATTTGGTTAAGGTTTTTCATTTGAAAATAAGTGCTAAGGTGAAGGCGCTTTCCAAAGGGATGGAATCAGCGCTGGGGATTATCGTTGGTTTGGCGAGTAAGGCTCCTATTACTATTTTTGATGAGCCTTATATAGGGTTAGATGCTGCTGTGCGGCAAAAGTTTTATGAGATTTTGGTTGAGGAATATGAAAAACAGCCACGAACGATTATCTTTTCTACTCATTTGATTGATGAGGTCAGTCTTCTTTTTGAAGAGGTACTCATTTTAAAAGAAGGGAAATTAGTTTTGAAGGAAGAGGCGGAAGTGCTTCGGAATCACACTTATGCGGTGACGGGAAATGCGAAGGAGATCGAGGCTTTTATTAAGGATAAGGAAGTAATGAGCATGAAACAGTTGGGTAGAATGATGGTCGCTTATGTCTATGGCAATGCGGAACAGGCGAGATTGCAAGGGTTGTCGGTTGAAGGAATCCCGATTCAGGATTTAATGATTTATTTAACTGAGGGAAGGAGAGAGGCATAGCATGGGGCGACAAATAAAGGGATTGTTATATTTCTATATTACGGATGCTCGACATTCATTTTTTGTTTTTTGGTTCATTTTAGTGAGTACTTTAGCAGCTACTATTCTTATAGGTTCTTTTTTGAAGGATTTTGAAATGGCTTTTTCTTTGCCGGTTGCGATTTATATTTATGGTGGGATTTTTGGTTTTGTGAGTGTGAAGGAGAGTGTTCCTTTTTCGATAAAAATGGGAGCGACGAGAAAAAATATTTTTGTGAGTCTTGGTATCTTCTTTTTGCTGTTAGCGTTCGTGAAATCTGTGCTTGCTAGCACCCTTTATCTAGTAGTCATGGAAATCACGAAAAAGACGGGTATGACATTTCTATTGATTCATCCAGCACAACTGATTTCGGACACTTGGTTGAATAGAGTTTTTGTGGACACCATCGTCTTGTTTCTCTTACTATCCCTTATGTACTTGTTAGGGTTATTGGTTTATAAATACGGTCTACTAGGTGGAGGTAGTATGGTAGGTGCCTTTGTCATTGTTTTTTTATTAGGTATGGGGCAGGGATGGCTGATCGACTTCATTGTAGAAACCTACCATTCCATGGACTACAGATTTCTTTTCCATGTACTATTGATTGGAATTATAATCTATGGACTGACTTGGACAATGCTCCGACATATTAGTACAGTAAAAGCCAGGTAGATTTGTGGGGGTGTGCTAATGGTTGTGATGGTGGCCATGTTGGTGGGGACGGTTCTCTTAGGGAACAATCGGAAGTTTTGCGCGTAAGAAAGCCCAACGAGCAATTTTAGCTGTCCGTTGGGCTTTCTTTTTTTAACAGATAGGAAAGTATAAAACTTTCCTATCTGCATAAGTGCAACTAAGCCATTCGCCACAAAGGCTTGGCGAATGCCAAGTTTTCTAATAAGTTTGACCTGAATCTGCAAAATTTTTGATTGTCCCAGAAGGACGAAGTCGCGGTCTTGGCCTATGGGAATTCAATATGTAAATCCGTTGCTTATAGG
>JAWJLM010000023.1 GCA_040191315.1 Bacillaceae bacterium S4-13-56
AAAGGCTTGGCGAATGCCAAGTTTTCTAATAAGTTTGACCTGAATCTGCAAAATTTTTGATTGTCCCAGAAGGACGAAGTCGCGGTCTTGGCCTATGGGAATTCAATATGTAAATCCTTTGCTTATAGGGTTCAATTTATCAATAAGAAAACGATATCTAAAAGAATAGAGAAGAGAAACAGCTGGTTTGAGCGGTGCCTGGCAGCGGAATTTCTAAAAACAAAAATGTACTTTAGAGAAATATGGTGAAATGGAAGTGGCTAAACAACCCCAAAAAAACCAATTTGCGATGTGGATTTTCATGGAATTACAATTGGAACTAGTTCCTTTCCACTACCATAACACACCGGGATTTGATGTGAAACTGATAGGTTACATTAATCATATAACCCTTGTAAATAGTGGATTTATATTTATTCAGCAGACCCTAGTTTATCCTTCTGAAAAATGGAAGATAATTCACGAATTTTATGACGTTTTTTAGGTGTGCTTGTAGTTTGTCATGCTTTTTCATTAAAACTTATTTTTTGAACAGCCTCTTGTCTTTTGTTTTCTAAAAAGTTCTTACATTCTAGCATCTCATCTGAAGTCGCTTTTTCCATAATAATATCTACACTTGGCTTATATTTTTCAGCAAGCTCTAAATAAAGACTGTAATTCAAATCACCTTGACCAGGTGCAACAGTTTCAATTTTTCCATCAATAATCAATCTATCTTTTGCATGACAGGCAACCACACGGTCCCCAAGTAATTCAAAAGCTTCATTGATAATTTCATCTTGACGTTGAAAATTATCTTTTGTAACTAAATTACCAGCATCTATCACAACTGCAAAGTTAGACAATGGAATTTCTTGAATCATTTTATAAAGAGTAGGTGCATCTCCAATCATATGCCCTGTTGCAGGCTCAATGGCTAGAGTTACTCCCCATTTTTCTGCTTCTTTCAATAGATCTATTAGATTTTCTTTTAAGACCCGCCAATCCTGGTCAGTAAAACTGCTATTTGGTCGTTTTCCAACTTCAGCGGCAACAATGGTTGAACCAAATTGCGGTGCATATCGAATTAACTCTTTGAATCTTTCCATATTAAGTTTTCGTTTTTCTCTATCACGGTCAAACATATGCAGATAACAAGCTAAAACAGAAACAGAAACTCCATGTTTATCAAATTCCTTGCGAATATTCCGAACCAGCCCTGGATTAAGTTTTCCGGGATTTGAAAAATCATAACCATCTATCGCTTTCCAAATTGCTAGTTGAACATATTCAAAACCATTCTCAGCAACTCTTTTTGCAAGTTGATCATAAGGTAATTTTCCAAATAAATGAGCTAAAACACCGATTGCCATAAAGTAAGCCTCCTTGATAAGAATCTCACATAGTTTTTGTATAGAAAGAAAGGCATAACTTTAAAGTAAAAGCTATACCTAATTTCAGTCATTATTTAATATCGCTCATTTGCACAAAGTCCATATCTGTAAAGGTATAATTTTCACCAGCCATTGCCCAAATGAAAGTGTAGTTGCTTGTTCCAACACCAGAATGGATAGACCATGGTGGTGAAAGAACAGCTTGTTCACTTTTCACAACAAGATGTCTTGTTTCATAAGGCTCTCCCATAAAGTGGAACACACGTGCATCATCATTTTGAAAGTCAAAATAAAGATAGACCTCCATTCGACGGTCATGAACATGTGACGGCATTGTATTCCACATATTATTTTGCTCTAAGGAAGTCATGCCCATCATAAGCTGACAGCTTTTGATTCCATCTCCATGAATATACTTTCTAAGAACACGCTTGTTTGACTCAGCATCAGAACCTAAGTGATTAGCTTCAGCTTCTTCATTAGAAATCTTTTGAACAGGATAGTTTGTATGTGCTAGAGCAGACACCAAGTAAAATTTCGCAGGTTGTGACGGGTCAACACTTTCAAAAGTTACATCTTCAATTCCTTTACCAACATATAAGCAGTCTTTTTTTTGCAGAGTATGGGCTTCCCGTTGAACATTTACTTTTCCTTCCCCACCGATGTTAATGATTCCTATTTCACGGCGCTCTAAAAAATATTCTGTACGTAGCTTATCTCCTGCATCTAACTTGATTGGACTTGAAGTAGGAGTTGCTCCTCCAAATACAACGCGATCATAATGCGTGTATATGAGTTTCAATTCCCCTGGGACAAAAATACTCTCTGCCAAAAAGTCCTTACGTAGCCTTTCTGTTTCATACTTTTTAAAATCTGTCGGATTTGTTGCATGCCGAATTTCCATCTAAACATCTCCCTTTACATTTTTTAAGAACTCATCCAGCCGCCATCAACACAAAGGATGTGTCCGTTGACATAGGCGGAAGCATCTGATGCAAGAAATACAACAGGGCCTTTCAAGTCATCTGGTGTTCCCCACCGATTGGCGGGAATTCTTGATGTAATGAATTCACTACGCTCTTTATCTTTTCTTAGTGGAGCTGTGTTGTCTGTTTCCATATACCCCGGAGCTATTGCATTTACTTGAATACCTTTACTAGCCCATTCATTTGCAAATGACTTTGTAAGACCAGCCACAGCATGTTTACTTGCTGTATAGGCAGGAACTTTTAAACCACCTTGGAAAGAAAGCATAGAGGCAATATTAATGACTTTCCCGCTTCCTCTTTCTAGCATGTGTTTTCCAACTTCCCTAGTTAAGGTGAACACAGCATCAAGATTTAGGGTTAAAACATCTCTCCAATCTTGATCAGAAAATTCTTTAGCAGGAGAACGGCGAATCATCCCTGCATTGTTAACTAATACATCTATGCGCCCTGCTTTTTGAAGCCCTTCTTCTACAACTTTGTATGGGGCATCAGGTTCGCTTAAACTCTGTTTTATCTCATAGAAATTGCGACCTAAAGCCTCTACTCTTTCACGTGTTTCTGACATATCACTGACTCCCACACCAATGATGTCGGAACCTGCTTCTGCTAGACCAATGGTCATCCCCTGCCCTAGTCCACGACTTACGCCAGTAACTAGCGAAACCTTTCCTGTTACATTAAAGTTTATTGTCATAATTTTGGTTACCTCCCTTAAATAATTTCTTATGTTCACAAATGTTCTCTATTGTTACTTATTGTTTAATTGTATCACTAGATATTATAGTGTTCAAGTGAATTCAAACATTATCTAATGAACTAAAAATCTACTATTGTTAGGTGAATTGACGCCTCTTCTAGTCCTTTCTTAATCATTGGATCAAGTTTAGAATCAGTAATCACTTCATCGACTTCCTTTAAAGACGCAAACTGGATAAGAGCTGTTTTTCCAAACTTGGTTGAGTCAGCAAGTAATGTAGTTTTTCTTGCTCGTGTCATGATTTGACGCTTCCAATCAGCGTGCAAACTATTAAAAACTGTCAAACCATTGTTAAGATCAACACCTGTTGAACCAACAAAAAATTGATTAACATGGATACCCTCCAGCATTTTTGCGGGAGTAGAACCTACCAATGAAGACGATGATCCAATTTTTGTGCCTCCAATTACTAATAGTTCGACCTTATCTTTTTCTAATAAAATATTTGCTATTTTTATATCATTCGTAATTACAGTTACAGGATAATCTCCTAACAAATCCGCCAGCTCTGATGTCGTACTTCCACCATCTAAAAGGATCGTATCCCCAGGAACAATTCTATGTAGTGCTTCTTTAGCTAGTAATCGCTTTTCCTTGTGGAATTTTGCTTGCCTCTCTTTGATTGGTAAAATGTCATCATCCCCTGTTGGCAAAACCGCTCCTCCGTGCACCCTTTTGAGAAAACCATCTGATTCTAGAATTTCTAAATCCATTCGAATGGTTTTCTCGGTTACATGAAGCTTTTTACTCAATTCCGAAACTTTGATAGTCCCTTTTTTGTTTAGTTCTTCAACAATTCTTTCTTGCCTTTCCACTGAGAGCATTTCCTAGTTCCTCCTAAGTTAAGCTCGATTATTTTCTCTTTCTATTATACACAAAAACAAACATTTTCGAACAAATCCTAAAAATAATACAACTTTGAAGAGTAAATTATGTTCATGATCGCTAATTACTGAAAAACAAGTTATCCATATATTTTTAAATTTTTCTGTAATTTTTCTGTTTTTTAAGTAGACAAAATCGAATTATTTGTCATATGTTTTAAAATTGTGCATAAATAAAATTTATGTTTTTCTTATAACATTCTTTGTTATCCTAACTTTTGCAGTCTATCAAGTTAAAACAGCCGAAGAATCCTTGGTTTTCCTGTATGAGATTGCATGATGCCTTTCACAGGCTGTCAAGTGTTCTAACTAGATACTTTCTTTTCAAACGGCGCTCCAGAACCCTTACAATCAAGAGGGATACAAAACAGGTAAGGGAATGGATTTCGATATGTTCCTGGCTGGAAAGATAGATTGGTTGGTTCTCTAAATCGCTTTTAGTCACCTTGAAAGATTCTTCAATCTTCCTTAGCCCCCTGTATAAGACCACAATCTGTTCATCAGACTCCTGATATTCGCTGGTCATAATAACGTAGTAGCCGTCTAATTCCTCTTCCTTGAGCGGCTTTTCTTCATCAAAAAAAGGATTGCTTTGGCACTATCGAGGATCTCGCGTGTTTTTTATTAAAAGAAATATTCTTTACATATTTGCCGACACCGACTGATGTTGCTCTGTTGTATTTCGAAGGGACGCAACAAGATGTCTTGCTTTTTCCAGCCCAATAAGAGACCTAAAAGTTGATTACCACGTTGCTGATTTGGGTTATTTGAGTGCGGATGATCAGGCCACATCTTTTAATAAAATATGATGTAGCTGTGTGACAGATTTAATAGGAACACCGTCAACCCTTGAAAAAAAGCTATGTCCAGGGATAAGTATGTCCTTATTGCTTTTTTTCAAGTAAGATGTAATGATTATTTAGTTAATTTAGTGAGACTTAAACCACCTTACTTTAATTTCCATTTATGGAATGTAGACTAATTATTTTATTTATAAGGGGGCTTTTTGAACATCCTTTATCAGGTGAAAAATCATATTTTACTTATTTGTTGATTTAACATGCTTTTTGAGAATTTTAGGTTCATCTATCAATAATCTAGATTGAAAACTTCCAAAAGAAAGCACCTGTATTGTAAAATTTAAAATAGAGAAGATGACTATATTTAAAAAACAAGGTGGAATAGATTACAGGAAGGTGATGTTATGAAGGGATTTGTTCAAGGGTTATATCAATTATGTGAGTGGATCATGAGATTGACCCTATTACAAATATATTGGTTTCTATTTTCTTTATTAGGTGGGGTAATCTTAGGGATCTTTCCATCAACAGTAGCTATGTTTGAAATTAACCGTAGGTGGATAAAAGGTGAATTGGATTTACCTACTTTTAAGTACTTTTGGTTTGCTTTCAAACAGCAATTTGGAAGAGCTAATATATTAGGTTACCTATTATCGCTTATAGGATTTATTATAATAATCGATTTTCATATTTTTTTAGGCTTTGATTCTGTTCTTTTTATGTTTTTTACTTCTATGCTAATTGTAATTACCCTCTTGTATATTCTTATACTTATATATATTTTCCCTATTTTTGTGACTTATAAGGTTCGGATTCATCGATCAATTGCTTTTGCTTGCTTGATAGGAATTTATAAGATGAAAAGTACAATCCTTATTATAGTAGTTAGCTTTCTCTTATGCTTGGTATTCTCAACATTTCCACCTGTATTTTTCTTTTTGGGAATCAGCACATCAAGTCTTATTCTCATGTGGATTTCAAGGAGCACTTTGTTAGATATAAAAGAGTCTTTTTCCACTAAAAATTCATCTGTGGAAAAGGTATAAACAATGAGATTTTTAAAATTCCCTAAATTCCGACATTGGAAAATCAACTTTTGTTCCAAAATGCTATTAGTATAATTTTGTTTGATATTTGAAAACAAAAATTGGTATCGGACGCTTGACATACAGATCATCCATCCGTGGGGATAGCAGATTCGCCACACCGGAGCTATACAAACTTTGTGAAGAATTAGGTGGGGATAACGTTATTCGTTTGAAAGCGAATCAGCGCCTGCAACGGATTGCTGAAGAATTTGTGGAAAAAATCACTTTTGAAATAGATACCAATGAAGGTTAGCACGTATTCTATCGAGAATTTACATACAAAACAAACAGCAGGGATAAAAGCAACAGAGTAGTGTTGAAATAGGAAAAACTTTCCAAGTATTTACGAAGCATATCTAACGTCTTTTTCGTATACGCCACTAATTCATCTAAAAAAAGTACTCCATGACGAGCCGAAGGAAATTCCCAGGACGAGGATATGCTCCTCCTCCAATCAAAGAAACATCCAATGAGGAATGGTATGGAGAATGGAAGGGAGGATTTCCTGATAAGTGATGAGGTGTTTTTGCTCCTAAAAATGCTGTATCACTTGGGATAGGTGCATACATAAATCCATCACTCTTTAACAAGACCAAAGGCTGTCGCTACATCATGAAACGGACCAACCTTCTTTTGCTCCACTGGAGAAATATTGACGACCACTTTATGATCAGTTGACAAATATCCTAGTCGATGAAGAGGATTAACACACGCCCCTTTAGACTCCTTAACAGAGGTATTCGGCAATCCTGCAAATAACAAAGGATTGCAACCCATCGATCATTCCAGACTCCCCCTGGACCCAAATCCCCCGTAAACCAATACTATTCACTTTTGAATACATAAAAACACCTCCGACCAAACAAAAATTATGGAAAAAAGTAACCGCACCTACTAAGGTAACTGCTACTTTTTTTAAAACTATTGAAAATATCCGCCCTTTATTCGGTCTTTAGTTCGATTTCCTAGTGGTTTCGCTACCAAGATTTTTATTATGAAGCTTACCTCTTATGTGATTTTAATCGTAAATTAGCGACAGTTAGTGGTTCTTTCTAGGTAATCTATGCTCATTCTAATGGTAAGAATCACTCAAGAAAGGAGAGAGGAGGAATTAACATAAATCCTCTACTATTTCCTACTCCGTTTTGTCTATTTTTTCTGCTGCTAATGTGTCTATTATAACTGTTAAAAATGGATGAAGTTGAAGTATAGAGGCTGGTATATCTGTTGTTATCGGTCCACATAGTGCTTGCTTAATTATATCTGCTTTACTATTACCTTTTGCTAAAAGGAAAATTTGTTTGGCCATCATAATGCTCTTTATCCCCATTGTTATTGCTTTTGTTGGGACGAGTTCAAACGATTCAAACATATATGCTTTTGACAATCGTGAATTTTCATCGATGTTAATTACGTGAGTAGTTGATTCAAAAGGTGTTCCTGGTTCATTAAAACCAATATGACCATTTAAACCAATACCAAGGAATTGAATATCAATTCCTCCACAGGATTCAATAGATTTCTCATATTGATCGCAACTAATGTGAAGATCTTCATTTGCTTGTACATTGTTAAAGAAATGAATTTGTTTAGGCTGTAGATGGATTGACTTAAAAAGCTGTTCATTCATACGGTAATAGCAACTATTGGGATGATTTTTTGGTAAGCCAATGTATTCATCTAGAATAAATGTGTTAATTTTTGACACATCAAGTTTATTTTCTTCAATTTTTTTTGCTAGCGCTTTGTGAAATCTAATAGTCGTATTTCCAGTGGCAAAACCTAATGATATTTCTTGTTTTCTTTTTAAGTGCTGATATGCTATTTCAGCTGCTTTACTATCAAAATGCTTTGAATCTAAGACTATTAATTTAATAGTTTATTCCTCCCTTAAAATGATTGATTCTCCCCATAAACTTTTATTTCAGTTTGTTAAATAACCCATTTTCTTAAATTTTCTGAAAAAATCTATTGATTTTTATTGATTGATATATTATCTTATCATTAGTTAGTTTTAAAAACAAACAAACTAAAACCAATTCTATATAGGGAGTCTATTTATGGGGAAAGCTACTAGTAAATTTGATATTTTAAAAAAAATTAATCGATCTATGGTACTAGAAAAAATACAAACATCTGATGCTATTAGTAGGACTGAAATAGCAAAAGTATTGAACTTAAGTAAGTCAACCGTGTCCAAAATTGTTGAAGATTTACTTGATAGAAAATTGGTAGAAGAGACTGGGAAAGGTGAGTCAACGGAAAGAGGAGGAAGAAGGCAAGATTTGCTTCGCTTTAACCCTAAATCTACATTGGGTGTGGGGGTAGATATAGGTGGAACTAAGATCCGAATTGTCATTACCGATTTAATTGGAGAAGTTTTATTTGAAAAAAAAGTAAAGTCTACTAACAATACAGAGATTATTAGCCAAATTATTAAGAGTTCAATAGAAGAATCACAAGTACCTAGAGAAAAAATAATTGCTATGGGAGTCGGTGTACCCGGAGTGACGGACCCAATTTCTGGAATAGTAGCTAGTGCCCCTGGATTAAAATGGGATAATTTGAATTTGAAGGATAAGTTACAAAAAGAATTTTCATACCCAGTCTATATAAACAACGATGTAAATTGTGCTGCCTTAGGTGAAAGATGGCTAGGTTCAGGAGAAAATAGTGATGATATATTTTTTATTGCGTTAGGTACAGGAATTGGCAGCGCTATAATTTCAGAAGGAAATTTGATATATGGTTCTAGTTATAAGAGCGGAGAAATTGGATACCAGATTTCAAGAGATGATATTCGAAATAATAGAGTTAATAAAGAAGGTGAATTTGGGGTCTTTGAAAGTAAAGCTTCAGGAGAGGGAATTAAGTCAAATGATTTCACTGCTGAGCAATTATTTAAAGAATTTTCTAAAGGAAATGAAAGAACAGTAGCTATTATTGAAGATTTTCTAGAAGAACTTGCAGTTGTAATTGTTAACTGCGTTAATCTTCTTAACCCAGAGAGAGTAATAATCGGTGGTGGAGTTTCAGAATCTATGGGGGAAGTGATTTCAATACTTAAAAAGAAAGTTGATGAATTGACACCAATTAAAACAAATCTGAATCTTGCAACTTTAGGTAATAAGGCGGGAGCACTTGGAGCCATTAAATTTGCATTTGACCAATTAGCAGAAAGTAATTCCCTCTAGTTGATATTTTAATAATTATCTTACGTTAAACTCTAAAAAATAAATGGTTCAAAATAGTTTGTTATTTATCTAATTTGTAAGCGCTTAATAAGTATGGAGCAAACAATATGTTTGTTTACATAAATAAATTTTAATTTAAGGGAGGAAATTGGGCAGATGAAAAAATATTTTTTGTTTCTTTTGATTGTGTTAATGTCTGTTGTGGTATTAAGTGCATGTCAAAGTGATGAAGGTAATAGTTCTACGAATAATGATGATGGTAATTCATCGGATGTTGTAACGTTGGATGTCATTTGGTTTAGTGATGGGAATGAAGGAGAAGTATTTAAAGAGATTACAGATAAGTATTCGGAAGATCATCCAAATGTAAAATTTAACATTATTGATACTCCTTATGATGATTTATTTAACCGAATTAGAACAAGAGTCTCAGGTGGAGATGCACCAGATTTAGCAAGGATTTCAGGGGTAGGACATATACAGGATGCATTATTAGATTTAACACCATATGTTGACGATGATTTTCTAGGACAGTTTGTCGATGCTGCTCAGCCAACGGTTGTAAGGGATGAAAAAATACTAGGTGTTCCTACAGATCTCACTGCTCATGGATTGTATTACAATAAAGATTACTTTGAACAAGCAGGTGTAGAGGTACCATCTTCCCCAGAAGACGTATGGACTTGGGAAGAATTTGCAGATGCCTTGGAGAAAGTTAAAGAAAATAGTGATGCTCGTTTTGGATTAGCTTATGATCTATCCCCATCTAGATATTCTACCTTAATCTATCAAAATGGTGGAAGAATCTTTGCGGAAGATCAAGAAACTTTATCAGTTAACGAACCTGAAGCAGTAGGGGCACTTAACTATTTTAAAGAATTACATGATCGAGAAATTACACCTGACTCTATATGGTTAGGCGGTGAAAACCCAAATTCCTTATTTAGGTCTGGCCAAGCAGCTGCTCACTGGTCCGGAAACTGGAATTTGCAAACTTATGATGAAAATGCAGACTTCAACTGGGGAGTCACTTACATGCCTAAGGGAACACAACGTTCTTCCGTAGCTGGTGGTAAACAAATGGTAGGTTTCAAAGATTCTAAGCATAAGGATGAGGTTTCAGATTTTCTCTTATACTTTGCTTCCCAAGAAGTTAACGAAGAATTTGTTTCTAAATCTCTTTTCTTAAGTACACGCATTGATAATGTGGATGTAGAATACAGTCTTAGAAGTGATGAAATGAACGTTTTTGCGCAAGAATTAGCTGCAACATCTCAAATTCCAACTCTTGATTGGGAAAACCCTAATATGCCAGCGGTTGAAACGTTGATTACGGAAAATGTTCAACGTGTTCTAGCAGATGATTTAAGTCCTCAAGAAGCAATGGATGCTGTAGTAGAAAACGCAGATTACTAGGCAGATAGATATACACTCTTACATGCTACTGTAAGAGTGTATATTTCTAACCTTCCAACCATATAACTGGTGATTGGTTATTAAGGGATAAATTATAGGAGGCAATATTAATGAAAACTCGCACCTGGGTTCCGTATGCATTTTTGTTACCAAATATGCTTATCTTTAGTGTGTTTGTAGGTCTGCCAGCAATTTATGGAGTCTATTATTCTTTTACAGAATGGAATGGGATTACAGAACCTGTTTTTGTAGGGTTAGAAAACTTTATCAAAATATTTTCCAATGATGCTTTTTGGGCAATGTTAAAACGCACTTTTATTTATGTATTAGCAGTTGTGCCTCTAACTGTCATAAGTTCTCTTGGACTTGCATGGCTGTTAACAAGAAAAATCAAATTCAGCAACATCTTTCGAACTATCTTTTATTTACCAGTAATGATTTCTTTTATTGTTGTTGGATTAATTTGGAATTGGATTTTACAAAAAGAAACTGGATTAATTAACTATGTTTTATCTCTATTAAATATTGATGCAGTTGGATGGTTATCTGAACCCATATTAGCAAATATCGCTGTCATCTTTGTTTCAGTATGGGCAAGAGTTGGATTCTTTATGGTAATTTATATTGCTGGATTACAGAGTATCTCTCCCTCACTTTATGAAGCAGCTGAGATTGATGGGGCAAGTTCATGGAGGAAGTTTTTAAATATTACTGTACCCATGTTAAAGCCAATTACACTTTTAATAGTTATTTTAAGTTTTATTGAGTACTTTAAGACATTTGCATTGGTAGTTTCTCTTACAGGTGGAGGTCCAATTGATGCTACTAAATATTTTGTTCAATATACTTATGAAGTAGGTTTTAATCAAGGGAACCTGGGAATGGGTAGCGCACTATCTTTTGTTTTATTTATCATTATGGCGACCATTACACTTATTCAATGGAAAGTTAGTGATGGGGGGCGTATATAGTGAAGACTAAAAAAGAAATTCATTGGATTACTTATGGCTTATTGATACTGTTATCGATAATGATGTTGTTTCCGATTTTTTGGGTTTTAAGTTCTTCATTAAAATCCGGCTCAGAATTATTTGCTTGGCCACCGTCCATATTACCAAATAAGATAACTTTTATAAATTATATTGATGCATTTAGTGAAGCTAATTTTGGACGGTATATATTTAATACCATATTTGTAACTGTGACTGCCACGATCATTACATTAATAATTAATACGATGGCTGGATACGCACTTGCTAAAATTAAATTTAAGGGAAGTACAATCATCTTAATACTTTTTTTATCCACATTAATGATTCCTTTAGAAGCGTTAATGATTCCTATGTTTATTGTTCTTCGTAATTTAGGGTTATATAACTCTATTTGGGGAATTATCATTCCGCCAGCTGCCACTCCAACTGGTGTGTTCTTGATTCGACAGTATCTTTTGTCTTTACCAGACGAAATGATCGAGGCAGCCAAAATTGACGGTGCAAATGAGTGGCAAATTTTTATGAAAATTATTATTCCATTAGCGAAGCCAGTAATTGCAACACTTACTATTTTCTCGGTTATGTGGCGTTGGCAAGATTATATATGGCCACTTATTGCAATATCGGATCCAAAACTTTATACATTAGAACTTGCTCTTTCAAACTTTGTTGGGGAGTACTCTGTAGACTGGGGTCCATTATTGGCAATGGCTGTAGTTACTATGATTCCATTGATTACTGTGTTTATAGTGTTCCAAAGGTTTTTCATACAAGGAATTATGGCGACAAGTGTAAAAGAATAATCATTTCTAGAAGTTGGTGTTTAGATGAATAAGTTAACTTATAAATTTAAAAAAAATGACTCTCTAAATAGATGGATTAAGTTAGGGACATTTGAAACAGAAAAAACTTTTTCAAATTCTACAATGGAAGGTGAGATTAATAATGAATGGTTGGTTAAAGGACATGCGATTCATGAATTTCCTGGAAGAAAAGAATTTATAGAACAACGAGTGTCGGTTGATTCTATCATTAAAGGTGATCATGATTTATATCACGGATTAAAACAGAGGTATAAAGATAAAGAAAAAAAATGGGAACTTCAATTTCCTTTCGAATCCCCGGTGGTAGAGGATGAAGGATTTTGGGATATACCCACACATCTTGAGGCTTGGACGTTCACAGAACTTCACAGCGAGGAAAACCAACTAGCTACTTTTAAATTATCGACATGTGGAGGCGTTAAAATCTGGGTGAACGATCAAATAATTGAGGAGTTTACGCCATTTACTCGTAATGTATTGTCAAGTAAGGTAATTTCTATTCATTTACAAAAGGGGATAAATAAAGTTCTTGTATATTATGATGATTTAGCAGAGAGAGATACTAAATTTTCCTTTCAATTAGAGTATTTAAAAGGAAAAGAATTGTCTATTAGTGTTCCAATTGATGATCAAGAACCTCAATCTATTTATGAATTAGAGTATCTTTTGTATGGTGCTTATTTTGAACGAGATTCTTATACGTTCGGAGAAATTAACTTTGAATTTATGAACGAAGTATCAATTCCATTTAAACTTATTTGTAAGTCGAAAGTAGAAAGATGCCAGATGGAAATCAGAGAGTATGAAGTATGTACTGGAAGCACTTCAATACTTTTAGGGAATATCCATGACTTTCAAATGGGTTATAACGCTATTGAGATGATAATAGAATTTAACGAAATAAAGATTAGTAGAAATTTCGGGGTTGAGATTTACCCTATAGAGTTAGAACATTTAAATTCTAGTACCATTCAAGATAGAAAAAAGAATGCACTTGAAATTACTGCAAATTATGGTGAACATAATATATACAAGGTTTTGGCTGGATTTCATTCCTTAAAATTTAAGGATATGGATAAAAATAAATTGGAAAGCTATCTCTTAATTATCGATAAAGAGATCAAACAAATAAATAATCGTCATGATTGTAGTGACTTTAGTATGATTATGTTTTTCCGTCTCATTCATGATTTTAAGAGTAGTAAATATATTTCTATTCCATTAATGAAAAGAATAAAAGATATGATCTTGAATTATAGATACTGGATAGATGAACCAGGAAATGATGTTATGTGGTTCTTTAGTGAAAATCACGCACTAATTTTTCATTCGTGTGAACTATTAGCAGGTCAGTTGTACTCAAATGAAATTTTTCCGAATGCAAACATATCAGGAAAAGAACATTACGCAAGGGCTGAACAACGTCTTATTGGTTGGTTTAATCGATTTTTTAATGAAGGCCTAGCAGAGTGGAATTCTGCACCGTATATTCCAATAAACGTAATCGGTTTAATTGCTTTATATGATTTTGCTGAGTCTAATGAAATCCGTGACAAAGCTGCCAAAGCACTTGATCAGATTTTTAAATGGTTAGCCATAAATAGTTGTGATGGATTTTTAACTTGTTCACAAGGAAGGGTATATGAAAAAGAACTGAAAGGGAATTATAATACGCAGACTACAAGTCTATCCTGGATTGCTTGGGGGAAAGGTGTTATAAATTATTCAACGTTTGGTGCAGTCCCTCTTTCCTTGTCCAATTATATACCATCGATTAATTATAAAGACTATATTGAGCTACCGAAGAATAAATTTTTATCCTACTCAAATCAACAAGGGCCCAATGGATATGTAAATCTTTATACGTATAAACAAAATGGAGTAATGTTGTCTTCCGCAATAAATTTCAAGATAGGGGCAAGGGGATATCAAGAACACGTGCTTCAAGCTAGCTTCGGCCCAGAAGCGAACGTTTGGATAAACCATCCAGGAGAAAAAGTTACTCAAGGAAAAGGCAGACCTAGTTATTGGGCAGGTAACGGTTATTTGCCAAAAATCAATCAATATAAGTATCTAGCTGTTGCTATTTTTTCAATTGATGACGACCACGCAATAGATTTTACTCATGCTTATGTACCAACATTTGCTTTTGATGATTATGATCTTACAAATAACTGGATCTTTTTAAAAAAGGGAGATAAGTATCTCGCTGTATATGCTAGTAATGGATTAGAACTTGTAAGAACTGGTTTAAATAAGAATCGAGAATTAATTTCAAGAGGAAGGAAAAATATTTGGATCCTTCGCACTAGTTCTAGCCTTGAATTCTCTAATTTTGAAACTTTTAAAGAGAATTTAATAAAAACTCCTATATATATTGATAATGCTACTCAAAAAGGAAGCTATGTAGATTCTGGTTTAGGGAATGTTACTTTCGGATGGAACGATCCTCTGAAAATAAATAAACAGATTATAGAAGTTATTGATGAAACAGTAATGGGTAAGTTAATAATTAATTAAGGAGTGATGAAACTCTGATGAATTCTAAGTTAATTGAAAATAAAATTCAAATTGTTACGACTGCTATGAAGTCATTAAAAAATGAAGATGACCTAGATGAGAAATATCCTATTGGATTAATTGATATAAATCTATGGGAGTGGCCACAAGGTGTTGGAATATATGGTTTATATAAATACTACCGATTAAATAAGGACCCTGAAACCCTAAACTTTTTATTGAATTGGTTTAATAAGCAAATTGAGGATGGACTTCCGGAAAAAAATGTGAATACAATGGCACCACTCTTGACCTTAATCCATTTAGTAGAAGAAACACAAAATCCCACTTACGTCAGAATTTGTGATGAGTGGAGTGCTTGGATTATGGATGACATGATAAAAACAGGTGATGGAGCACTACAGCATATGATAACTGGAGATCCGAACGACGGACAAATCCTAATAGATACTTTATTTATGACAGTGCTATTTCTTGCTAAAGCAGGACTTTATTTTGATAGGCCTGAGTATGTAGAAGAGGCCAAGAAACAATTTCTAATTCATATAAAATACTTAAATGATAAAAAATCTGGACTCTTTTTTCATGGTTGGGATTTTAATTATGGTCATAATTATGGCGAAATCAAATGGGGTAGGGGAAATGGATGGTATACGTGTGGATTATTAGAATTTATAGAAATAGTTGATCTTGAAAAAGGATTAAAGGAGTATTTATTATGTACTTGGTATAATCAGGTAAAGTCTTTATCAAAGTTACAAGCTGATAGTGGTTTATGGCATACAATTTTAGATGACGCTAGTTCGTATGAAGAGACTTCTGCATCCGCTGCTATCGGTTATGGTATATTGAAAGGTGTAAGATTGGGTTTACTAGATAAGACGCATTTGCAAACAGGATTAAATGCATTAGAAGCAGTTATAGAACAAATTGATGAAAATGGAATAGTCCAAAAGGTTTCATATGGTACTCCAGTGGGGATAGATGCTGATTTTTATAAAGAAATTCCAATTAGTCCGATGACATATGGTCAAGCTTTAACTATCTTATTCTTAATAGAAGCTTTGGAGTATTATGGTAGTATAGACAAAATTAGATGACTACGAAAGTACGTCTGTAACTAATTATTTTAAATGAGGTGTGTTTATGAATGTTAAAGTCAATGATAGTTTTGAAGAGTCGTCATTGGCTGCAGCAGATTTGATTATTGAAACTGTCAAAGAAAAGCCTGATTCAATGATTTGCTTTGCGGCAGGAAGTACACCTATTCGTACTTTTGAGATATTAATCAATAAGTCAAAAAGTTCATTAATTGATTTTAGCAATTGTACTTTTGTAGGACTAGATGAATGGATAGGAATGGATAAAAATGATAAGGGAAGCTGTCAAGAAACACTTTATACATCCTTATTTGTTCCATTAAACATATCTTCTCAAAATATACATTTTTTTAATACTAAATCTAGTAACCTTAGAGTAGAGTGTAAAAAAATAGATCAAATAATTGCTAACAATGGGAATATTGATCTTATGTTGCTAGGGATAGGACAAAATGGACATTTGGGCTTTAATGAACCTGGAGTATCATTTGATTCATTTTCTCATGTTGTGAATTTGAGTGAGGTAACAAAAACAGTAGGTCAAAAATATTTTGAGGGTAGTAGAGAATTATCTATGGGAATAACATTAGGCATCAGACATATTCTAGATGCTAAATGTTTAATTGTCCTTGCTAGTGGAATTAAAAAAAACAAAGCTGTGTATGAAATGGTACATGGTAAAATAACGAATGAATGGCCAGTCAGTATTCTTCAAACCCATAAGAATTGTCAGGCTTTTCTCGATAAAGAAGCCGCTTGCTTATTAAATGAAGCACAGTAACCTGTGTCTACCATTAACTTAAGTTTAGATCTTTAGTACATAATTCTCAATCACTTAAAAGAATAAAGCACTAATATTTAAGTGATCTAAAAATATCCCCATCCTTTAGACAAGGGCGGGGATATTTTTTATTGTCTTGTTTTTAGAATAGAAGGTTTCCTATGGATCATGTTTTTTTCCAAAACGAATTCCTTATCCCTATAATTTCTTTGCAGATGGCAAGGCCAAGTCCGTGGCTAGTGGGATGATTCATGTCCGTATAATATCGTTCAAAAATTTTATCCGTCATATCTGAATCGATCCCAATCCCTGTGTTCTCAATGGCAACTTCAATAAACGCACCTGCGATCCAACCCTGGTTTTTATAACATCTTGTTTTTCCGTATATTTTAATGCATTATGAATTAAATTATGGACCACCTGCTCCATACTTTTCGTATCAATTTCAATATCCATACGATCTATAGCCAGCTCGTATTCGAAGCTATTCCCTGCAGTCATTACTTCTTCCTGAATTCCTTGGAACAATCGTTCAAAAAACTTTTGGCATCTTTAACTGAAAATTCAAAAGAAATCGATCGAGTCTCTAGTCTCGACAAATAGAACAAATCCTCTACAAGATCTTGGGTGAAAATGGATCGCGTGTGGATATTTTGAACAAATCTTGTGTTATCAGTAGCAGCCTTGCCATTTAGTATGGCTTCTGGTAGTGCTGATGGGGACGGTTCTTACCGTGAATCTCCTTTGTTTGTATGGATTGAAAGTAACAGATAGTAGATAAAAGCTAGAACAGTCTATTTGGATCCCCTGACCAACTGCAAGCAGAACATGTTGGGGGTTTTTCTTATGCTATCAAAATTTATAACTTTAACCGGTTGATAGTATACGAAAACAAAAGACTTTCGCCATAAGGACTTGCACTCCAGAGTATAAGGGGGCCTCTAAGAAAGCGAAATACGCTTTCTTAGAGGCCCCTTAACGATAAGCCTAGTTTTTCTACTGATAGAGTTATAATTTGCTGAGATAGAGAGAGTCTCCCATATATGATTGATTCGGTAACAAGTTTTTAAAAGTTTCGATAGAATAAAACCGAGAAGCCCCTCCTAATAATTTACAAAATTCAACGTGAGAACCGTCCCTACCAACACCAACACCAACACCAACACCAACACCAACACCAACACCAACCCGCCAGCACCCACCATGGTTCCCTCTTTGTTCACAACATCACTAGCTTAATAATCTAGGATGTTCACAAAATTGTCATAATCCTCCTTTGGGGAGTTGTGATGGATAAAATCATAGGTGGTACGCGGAATTGGAAGTTGTGTGATAATATTCACAAATAATACCATTGAAAACGCTACCAAAAAAGGTATTGCAATACTAGAAAAAATTCGGTTTAATGGTGGTATATTAAACAGGTCATCAGATGACTGAATGATTAGATAACCTGCTATGTGCTCGGTGACCAGTTAATTTGGAGAGCCCATATGACCAATATGACGCATGATCGTATGCTCTCCACATTGTGAAAGCGCAATCAATTGAATGAGGGGGATGAAAATGCTTTTATTAACTGCTTTAAGTGCGATTATCGCACCGTTTATTTTCCTGGTAATCTTACGTATGCCAGGGAAAAAGGGAATGTTTTTTAGTGCCATTATTGTAATACTTCTTTCGTTTCTAGTTTGGGATGTGCAGACAAATGTCGTGGTAGCATCGATTTTCCAAGGGTTTCATAAGGCACTGACGATTCTATTAATCTTGTTCGGTGCCATAGTGTTGTTAAATACGTTACAACACACGGGTGCGGTGGATCGAATCAATCAAGGATTCAGAAGTATTTCTGCTGACATGCGTGTTCAAGTAGTTATCGTTGGCTTCTTGTTTGGTTCATTAATTGAGGGGGCTGCGGGATTTGGTACTCCTGCTGCAGTAACTGGTCCATTAATGCTAGCTCTAGGATTTACGCCAATGGCAGCTGCGGCTATCGCATTGATTGCGGATAGTACCGCCGTATCATTCGGTGCTGTAGGAACTCCTGTCCAAGTAGGGTTAAGTAATATTCCAGGAGCGGATTTGAACTTTTTCCAAGAAATAGCCATCCGAGTTACTACAATAGACTTTCTAGGTGGAACTTTAATTCCATTTATTCTTGTAAGTGTGTTAACTATTTCTTTCGGAAAGAAGAAAGGTTTCTCTAAAGCATTACAGATGTTACCTTGGACTCTATTGGTTGGTCTTACTTATGCATCATCGGCAGCTGCTTATGCCTATTTCTTCGGACCAGAATTTGTTTCCATACTAGCATCATTAACAGGATTATTAGTGGCTACATTGACTGCTAAAAAAGGTATTCTTTTACCTAAAGAAAAATGGACAGACGCCTTATCTGATGGGTTTAAAGTGACTGAAAAGAAATCCGAAATGGGTCTATTCACCGCTTGGAGTCCGTATTTAGTAGTCGTTGGTTTATTACTACTTACTCGTATTGTTCCAACTGTGAAAAATTTCAGTATGACTGCCATTGACCTTAGCTGGAATAATATTTTTAGTGTGGAAGGTGTATCTTCGGGTTGGCAGATCCTGTATTCTCCAGGAACGATCTTGGTACTGGCGGCCATTATAGCGGTGTTCATTCAAAGGAAGTCTTTCTCAAACTTTACAAAAGCATCAAAAGAATCTTTCAAATCAATCCAAAATGCTGGAATCACCTTATTGTCAACATTAGCTCTAGTACAAGTGTTTACCAACTCTGGGATGAACGCAGCGGATTTAGTAAGCATGCCGCAATATATTGCAGAAGCGTTAGCTGATAGTTTAGGCTTCATTTGGGTGTTTGTTGCCCCATTCCTGGGAGAATTAGGAGCGTTTATCACAGGTAGTGCAACAGTATCGACACTAACCTTCTCACCTATTCAATATAGTGTAGCTAACCAGGTCGGATTAAATACAAATGTTATCTTAGCCCTTCAAGTGGTTGGTGGAGCAGCAGGAAATATGATTTGTGTTCATAACGTAGTTGCGGCATCCACAGTTGTTGGTCTGGATGGTAAAGAAGGAGATATCATTCGTAAAACCCTTCTTCCAGCCATTATTTATGGATTACTTGCTGGATTTTCTGGATTTATCTTATTGATGTTCATTTAATCACTCTCAAAGTCCCTAATCACGCTTCTTTCCAATTTTAGTTTATTCCTTTAAAATGAATTTACGTAAATAAAGTTGGAGGACAAAAATCGTGGAATATAAACAAATTAAAACAAGAAGAATTTATGAAGAAGTTGCAGATACTTTATTAGAGCTGATTAAATCAGGAGCGATCAAAACAGGGGATAAATTAGAGTCGGTAGAGCAGCTTGCTAAAAATTTTAATGTGAGTCGCTCGGCTATAAGGGAGGCACTTAGCGCACTTCGAGCTATGGGTATCGTGGAAATGCGTCAAGGGGAAGGGACTTATGTGAAGCAATTTGACTCTTGCCGGTTTTCCGTTCCTGTTTCCATTGCCTTTTTAATGAAACGGGATGATATAAAACAGTTACTGGAAGTGAGAAAAATTTTAGAAGTTGGTGCCGTCGCTTCAGCTGCTAAAAATTATAAAGAGGAAGATTTACTACCCATTGAAGAAGCTTTAATGGAAATGGAACAGTCAATAGGAAATGAAGAACTTGCAGAACAAGCAGATTTCAACTTCCATATGGCGATTGCAGACGCGACACATAATGACATGTTAATAAGCTTAATGAAGAGTGTTTCTGATATTATGATTGAGACGATGGGAGAAACACGGCGTTTGTGGCTTGAAGTGGAGAATAACACAAGTAAGCTTAATGATGAACACCAGGAGATTTATAAGGCCATAAAGGGAAGAGATAAAGAAACCGCACAAAAATATATGTTTATCCATTTGCAAAAGGTAGAAGACACCTTAGTGAAGTATATTAATTAATAAAGAGATCACATTATCTCAGTATAAGCTGAGGTAATGTGAGGCCTCTTTATTTTATTTAATAAGTCATCAGATGACCTGCTTTTTAAGGGCGATGGTTGTTAAGGTTTTATCCCGCATGAACGGCAGCCAACCATGAAGCAAGCTTCACCAACAAGGATGAAAAATCATGGGAGTAATACCCCGCCTCAAGTTTTAAGGGAAACGAAAAGAGTAGGTGGGGTGGGGATAAACTACCCGCAAATGTCTGATTGGTTCAAGGGCTTTTATGTCATGCCCTTGGGTGCTAACAATCAGCGGGGGACGGCCACTGATTGAAGTTTCACTTTATAATTTTAGTGATGTATGGAGGAGGAAAAAAGGTGAGAGTTTCCTTATTTATTACTTGTTTATGTGACATGTTTGCCTCTGATGTTGGGAAAGACTCAGTAGAATTACTGGAACGGTTTGGTTGTAAAATTGATTTTCCAAAAAGTCAAACCTGTTGCGGTCAGCCAGCCTATAACAGTGGCTATTTAAAAGAATCGAAGGAATCTATGAAACAGATGATGAGAGCGTTTAAAGATTCAGAGTATGTAGTTGCTCCATCAGGCTCTTGTATTGCCATGTTTAAAGAATATCCGCATATTTTTGCGGGAGATTCGGAGTGGGAAGCGGCAGCTAAAGATCTTGCAAGTAAGAGCTATGAAATTACTCAATTTATTATGGAAGTATTAAAAATAGAAGATGTTGGTGCTAGTTTGCCGGGAAAAGGGACTTATCATCCTTCTTGTCATATGACTAGATTACTTGGAGTGAAAGATGGTCCCCTAAAAATGTTAAGCCATGTCAAAGGGTTAGAGATGGTTGAACTACCGAATAAAGAAGATTGCTGTGGATTTGGTGGTACATTCGCGGTGAAAAATCCTGTGATTTCAGAGCAAATGGTTCAGGAAAAAACAGAGCATATTTTGGAAACAGAAGCGGAGTATTTAATAGGTGGAGATATGGGCTGTTTAATGAATATGGGGGGAAGGCTAACTCGTAATGGTAAGCCGGTTAAAGTGATGCATATTGTGTCTGTTTTAAATAGCCGAGTTTAGAAGGAGGGATTATCATGGGTATAAAAATTAGTAAGAATTCTTTTAAAGAGCGTATCCAAGAAGGCATCAAGAATGACTTCATGCGACAAGCTGTTTCTTCTGCTCAGGGTAGATTCAGAACGGGCCGTTTAAAAGCAGCAGAGGAGCTAGGAAACTGGGAAGATTGGCGTGATCTAGGAGAAGAAATTCGCTCCCATACATTAGAAAATATTGATTACTACCTTGAGCTTTTGAGTGAAAACGTAGCCAAACGCGGGGGAAATGTTTTTTTTGCTCAAACAGCTGAAGAAGCAAACGCCTATATTGAAAATGTCATTAAGAAAAAGAACGGTAAAAAGGTTGTTAAATCTAAATCCATGGTAACTGAAGAAATTAGTCTGAACCACGCACTAGAAAAAGCAGGATGTGAAGTAGTGGAAACGGATTTAGGGGAATGGATTCTTCAATTAGATGAGGACCCACCTTCCCATATCGTTACACCAGCCATTCACGTCAATAAGCAACAAGTGAGAGAAACTTTTGCTAACAAAAAAGGATATGACAAATCAGATAGTCCTGAAGAACTTGCTTTATTTGCTAGAGAACAACTTCGCAAAGACTTTCTATCAGCAGATATTGGGATCACCGGCTGTAATTTTGCCATTGCGGAATCTGGTTCGGTGACACTGGTAACAAACGAAGGAAATGCTAGATTAGTAACTTCCTTGCCAGATACCGTTATCACCGTTATGGGAATGGAAAGACTCGTTCCTACTTGGGAAGAGATGGAAGTCCTTGTTAGTATGCTTACTCGTTCAGCGGTAGGGCAAAAGCTAACAAGTTACGTGACTGCCATTACAGGAACAAGACTTGAAGAAGAAGTAGATGGTCCTGAGGAGTTCCATTTAGTCATTGTTGATAATGGTCGCTCCAAGATTTTAGGAACAGAATTCCAGTCAGCGTTACATTGTATTCGTTGTGCCGCTTGTATCAATGTATGCCCTGTTTATCGCCATGTTGGGGGACATTCCTATGGATCGATTTATCCAGGTCCAATTGGTGCTGTATTAACTCCTTTATTAGATGGTTATGAAGATCATAAAGATTTACCTTTTGCGTCTACACTTTGTGCGGCTTGTTCAGAAGCGTGTCCTGTCAAAATACCTTTACACGAACATTTAATTCGTCACCGTCAAATTATCGTTGAGAAGGAGAAGATGTCTCCAAAGGCGGAACAATTAATAATGAAAGGATTTGAAAAATGGTCGGGCAATCCTTCGCTTTATAATATGAGCACGAAGGTTGCAAGAACAGGGCTTAAACCTTGGACGAAGGATGAAAAAATTTCCAATGGTCCTGGTCCAATGAAGGGTTGGACGGATGTTCGCGATTTCCCTGCACCAAGCAAGCAGTCGTTCCGATCTTGGTATAACGGAAAAGAAAAAGGAGGGGATTCCAAATGACAGTAGGAGAAATTCAAAATAGGGATGCTTTCTTGGATAATCTGGCAAAACAGCTAGGAAGAGAGCGCACCAAAGGAAAAGTAGATCGTCCTAGCTGGCGTAAGAATCCCCAATGGACGGTTTTCCAAGATGCGACTCAAGATGAACTGGTCGATATTTTAGAAAAGCAATGTGGTGTGATTCATACTACTTTTAAACGAACAACCAGTGACCAGTTGATACAAGTTCTACAAGAAACCATTGATGGATACGAAGGAAAATCTGCAATCATTGTGAATGATGAACGAAATGAATCTTTTGGCCTCAAAGAATATTATGAAAATCAATTACCTGAAACAGGTTGTGAAGTTCGTATATGGGACCCTAATAATAAAAGGGAAAACGTAAAATTTGCTGAAAAGGCTGATGTCGGTATCACCTTTAGTGATATTACATTAGCTGAATCCGGGACTGTCACTTTGCTTAATGATAAGGATAATGGACGTACAATTAGTTTGTTGCCTAAAACCTATATTGCGATTATTCCTAAAAGTACGATTGTTGCTCGGATGACTCAAGCAGCTAGCGTGATTCATAAGCAAAATGAAGCGGGGCAGCAGGTGCCTTCCTGTGTGAGTTTTATTACAGGTCCAAGTAATAGTGCAGACATTGAAATGAACTTAATTGTTGGAGTTCATGGACCAATTAAAGTGACATACATTGTAGTAGAAGATAAATAACTACTAAAAGTTGGCTTGTGGGGTGACTTTGGGTCAACTTCTTTTTAAAAGGCCAGAAAGTATAATACCTTTCTAGCTTCAGCGTCCTATCGACTAGAGTCGGATCCCTCTTCTCGCTCGATAAGTTAACATAGGTTCACTTGTGAACTGTGTTTCCTATATCTCGGAGGGAACGTAGGCTAAAACCGCCACACGTGTTGGGACTGCTATTACTCGTCCCACCGCAAACGCCTACGCGACCACATCCTGTGGGCCTCACCTCCTTACGTCGATGGTCGAGGATGCTTGCGTTTTTAATAAAATTCTCTTGTAGGGGGAAATATTATGTTAAATATGGATTTTAAAAATAAAATGATTTCGATTGTTGGCAAAGAAAATTTTCAAGATTCCAATCAAAGTCGTTTAGCTTATTCTTATGATTCCACTCCTAATTTTCAAGCACTGCCTGATGGAGTGGTCAGTCCTCGAAATACGAAAGAGGTTAGTGAAGTATTGAAAACCTGTAATGAGTACAAAGTTCCTATTGTGCCAAGAGGATCTGGTACAAACCTTTGTGGCGGTACTACCCCAACGGAGGGGGGAGTCGTCTTAATTTTTAACAATATGAGGGAAATCCTTGAAATTGATGAGGAAAATTTAACTGTAACAGTTCAGCCTGGGGTGATTACCTTAGAGATGGTTCAAGCAGTTGAGGAAAAAGGATTTTTCTATCCTCCTGATCCAGGATCTATGAAAATATCAACAATCGGTGGCAACATTATGGAAAATTCTGGTGGACTTCGAGGATTAAAGTATGGAGTTACAAGAGATTACGTCATGGGCCTAGAAATTGTTTTGCCTAACGGAGATATTTTTCGAACTGGCGGAAAGCTAGCCAAAGATGTGGCGGGTTATGACTTAACAAGACTTTTCGTTGGATCTGAAGGTACATTAGGCGTCATTACAGAAGCAACACTAAAAGTAATTCCAAAGCCAGAAACTAAGAAAACAGCGCTAGCAGTCTATCAAGATATTGAGTCTGCTGCACAAACAGTTTCTAATATTATTGCAAGTAAAATTATCCCAACTACTCTAGAGTTCTTAGATAATTCAACGATTCAAGTGGTAGAGGACTTCGCGAAGGTAGGTTTGCCTACGGATGCGGAAGCAGTGTTATTAATAGAACAAGATGGTCCAGAGGAAGTGGTTGCTCGAGATATGCAAAAAATCGAGGCAATCTGCAAAGAGATGAACTGTATTAGTGTAGAGGTTGCTAAGTCTGATGAAGAAGCAAATGCTTTAGCAACTGCTCGTCGTTCCGCGCTTTCAGCCTTAGCCCGTTTAATGCCTACAACTATCTTAGAAGATGCAACCGTGCCACGTTCTGAGGTGGCAAATATGGTCAAAGCGATTAAGCGAATTGAGGGAAAATATAACTTACGTATCTGTACGTTTGGTCATGCAGGGGATGGAAACTTGCACCCAACCTGTTTAACGGACGCTAGAAATAAAGAGGAAATGGAACGAGTGGAAGAGGCTTTTGAAGAAATTTTCCATGTGGCTATTAGTTTGGGTGGAACGATTACTGGGGAACATGGGGTAGGAGAAATGAAGTCTCCTTATCTTTCTTTGAAACTAGGAGAAGCTGGTGTTAATGCCATGCTATCCGTTAAAAGGGCATTCGATCCGAATAACATCATGAATCCTGGCAAAATTTTTGCTAAGGATGAACGGAAGCGAGTGGTTGTAGAATGAGTATGTCAGAAAAAGCGGCGGCTCAAATCCAGTCTGATTTTCAAGAAAGAATGGATTACAGTGAATTACTAAACTGTATGCGCTGTGGTTTTTGCTTGCCGACATGTCCAACTTATATTGAAACAAATCGTAATGAAGCGGCTTCTCCGCGGGGAAGAATTGCGTTAATTAAAGGTGTGGTAGATGGAGTTATTGAACCTGACGAAGATTTTGAGAGACAGCTCAATGTTTGTCTGGGGTGTCGAGCCTGTGAGCCCGTCTGTCCATCTGGCGTATCCTACGGTCATATTTTGGAAGAAGCTAGAGATATTTTAGAAAGTAACAAAAAGCATTCCTTGTCTGTTAGGGCTGTTCGCTGGTTTGCTTTTGACAAGCTTTTCCCTCAAAAAACAATGATGCGTAACGTGAATAATTTTCTTTGGTTTTATCAAAATAGTGGGTTGCAGACGGTTGCCCATAAGTCTGGCGCCATGAAGCTCTTCCCAGAGAATTTGCGGACGATGGAAAAGGTGTTGCCGGATATTTCTAGACCAAAAGATATGAAAAATCGACCTACTCACATCATGCCTGAAGCGGAAGTGAAAAAACGCGTAGCCTTTTTCTCTGGTTGTTTGATGGACACGATGTTCATGCAAACGAATGACTCTACGTTAAAGCTTCTTGAGAAGGTTGGTTGTGAAGTTGTCATTCCTGAGGAACAAGTTTGTTGTGGCGCACTTCACGGGCATAGTGGGGAGAAGGATAAAAGTAAAGAGTTAGCGAAGCAAAATATTGCTGCTTTTGAAAACTTAGAAGTAGATTATATTATTTTAAATGCAGGAGGCTGTGGTGCTTTCTTAGTTGATTATGGTCATCTATTAAAAGATGATCCAGAATGGGCAGAACGTGCGAAGGAATTTTCTGAAAAAGTTTTGGACATTTCTGAAGTTTTGGTTGAACTTGAGTTTGATAAGAGAGACTTAAAGTTACCAGGTCAAGTGATTACTTATCAGGACTCTTGTCATTTAAGAAATGTCATGAAAACTGCGGCAGCACCAAGAAAGTTGCTTCAGGCTATTCAAGGCTCAACGTACGTTGAACTCAAAGAGGCTGACCATTGTTGCGGATCAGCGGGAATCTATAACATTGTTCAAGAAGAAATGTCGATGCAAATTCTTGATCATAAAATGGAAAATGTGAAAGCCATACAACCAAATGTCATTGTTACAGCAAATCCTGGTTGTCTACTGCAAATGAAGGTTGGTATTGAACGAGAAGAGTTAAATGAAAACATGCGGGCCGTTCACATAGTAGACTTGCTGCTAGAAGCGATATCCTAAAAAGTCGTGTTGGTAGGGACGGTTCTCGCCAACACACCCAAAGCATGGTATGTCAGCGTTTATGGACGTTGTATCGTGTTGGTAGGGACGGTTCCGACCGTGAATTTCCTTTGTTTATAAGGATTGAGGGCATATTTAATCCCTAATTAATCTGCTAAGGCGGATTTAGTTAGGGATTTTTGCTTTTGGGGAGATGAAACATAAATCCGGCAGTTTTTTCTGTGGTTATGGTCTTCATGGAAGAGATGAAGCACAAAAC